>NZ_JBYSZP010000009.1:0-107996 GCF_058787295.1 Pseudomonas sp. FW305-3-2-15-E-TSA4
CTCGCGAAGGCGGTGTGTCAGATACAAAAATACTGACTGACATGACGCCTTCGCGAGCAAGCCCGCTCCCACAATGAGGTTTTACAGACTTTTTAAATGCGGAACTGGCCCACCAGTTTGCCCAATCGCTGGCCAAGTTCCGCCAGACTGCGCGAAGTCTGCGCGCCCAACTGGGTCTCATCCGCCACGCTGTCCACCGCCACCGCGATCTGATGCACGCTGCGGTTGATCTCTTCGGCCACTGCCGTTTGTTCCTCGGCAGCACTGGCGATCTGCGCGTTCATCGAGTTGATCGTCGCAATCAGGTCAGCCATGGCATCCAGCGACGCCCCGGCCTGATTGGCCTGCGCCGAAGTGCCATCGCCCGCTTCACTGGAACGGCGCATCGCCTCGACCGCCGACTGCGTACCCGCTTGCAGGCGATCGATCATGCCCTGAATTTCCTGGGTGCTGATCTGCGTGCGGCTGGCCAGTGCCCGCACTTCGTCCGCCACCACCGCAAAACCGCGCCCGGCCTCCCCGGCACGCGCCGCTTCAATCGCCGCGTTGAGCGCCAGCAGGTTGGTCTGCTCGGCAATCGAACGGATCACCCCGAGCACGCCGACAATCGACGACACGTCCTGCTGCAGGCTGTCGAGCGACACGCCGCTGCTGCGAATGTCATCCACCAGCGCATGAATCTGTTTGATGCTGCCGGCCACCACGCGTTTGGCGCTCTGGCCTTCTTCATCGGTCTGCTGCGCGGCGACCGCAGCGTTCTGCGCGCTCTTGGCAACTTCCTGAGCAGCGGCGGACATCTGGTTGATCGCCGTGGCGACCTGATCGGTCTCGTGGCGCTGACGCTCCATGGCCTGATCGGAACGCTGGGCCTGATCCGACACCTGGGTCACCAGGCCGGTGAGTTGCGTGGTCATCTCGGTGATCTGCCGCACCAGACCGTGGATCTTGTCGACGAAGCGGTTGAACGAGCCGGCCAGTTCGCCGAGTTCGTCCTGGCTGGTGATGTTCAACCGGCGCGTGAGATCGCCCTCGCCCGCCGCGATGTCGTCGAGGTTGGCTTTCATCAGGTTCAACGGCCGCAGAATGGTGTTGGCCAGCAGCATCCCCGCGATAGCGATCACCAGCAGCACCAGCACCGCCACGCCGACGATACTGAGGATCACGCCTTGCATGCGCTCCTGAACTTGCGCCTCGACCATTGCCACTTGCGCTTCAATGCCGTCTAGGTTGACCGAGGTACCGACCGCCATGTCCCACTTCGCCAGGTACTCGGTGTAGCCGAGTTTCGGCACCAGCACGCTGGCATTGCCAGGCAGCGGTGAGCTGTATTGCAGATAGTGGGTGCCGTCCTTCGCCACTTTCACCAGGCCGAGGTTGACGTAGACGCCGTTCGGGTCGCGGTTGTCCTTGAAGCTTTTGCCCACGCCTTCGGGGTCGTTGGCCTTGAACAGGCGCACGGTCTCGGAGTCGTAGCCGAAGAAGTAGCCGTCCTTGCCGTAGCGGATACCTGACAGCAGCTTGATCGCCTGCGCCCGCGCCGCGTTGTCACCGGGGGCGGCTGCGTCGTAAAGCGGCTTGATCGTGGTCATGGCCACGGCGACGTAACTTTGCAGCGTGGCCTTGGCGTCGGCGAGCAAGCGCTCGCGGGTCTGCTCGACCTCGGTGTGCGCCTGTTGCTGGAGAATGAACAGCGTGGTCAGGCTGATGACCAGCGCAAAGAGCAGCACCGGCAGGACGGCAAGGGACAGGACTTTGGCCTTGAGACTCAAGCGCATTGGGGGGCTCACTCTTTTGGTTTTATTGGCGTGGTTAAAGGCGTTAACGGCACGCAAAAGCAAAAGTTGAGTCTGCAGACACTGTATCTCCCTGTGGGAGCGAGCCTGCTCGCGAAGGCGTCGTGTCAGCCAGCCTGTTTTTAGCTGACACACCGCTTTCGCGAGCAGGCTCGCTCCCACAGGTGATTGGCGGGTTTAGAGAACCATCGCCGCCACCCAGCCGAACGCCAGCAACGGCAGGTTGTAGTGCAGGAAGGTCGGGACCACAGTGTCCCAGATGTGGTGATGCTGGCCATCGACGTTCAGACCCGAGGTCGGGCCCAGCGTCGAGTCCGAGGCCGGCGAGCCGGTATCGCCCAATGCACCGGCAGTGCCGACGATGCACACGATCGCCATCGGGCTGAAGCCCAGTTGCACGCACAGCGGCACGAAAATCGCTGCCAGAATCGGCACCGTGGAGAACGACGAGCCGATACCGATGGTCACCATCAGGCCCACCAGCAGCATCAACAGCGCGCCGATCGCCTGACTGTGATCGATCCACGCTGCCGCGCTTTCGACCAGCGAGCGCACTTCGCCGGTAGCCTTGAGCACTTCGGCGAAACCCGAGGCGGAGATCATGATGAAGCCGATCATCGCCATCATCTTCATGCCTTCGGTGAACAGGTCGTCGGTCTCACGCCACTTGACGATGCCCGAAGCCGAGAAGATCAGGAACCCGGCCAGTGCGCCGATAATCATCGAGTCCAGCAGCAACTGAATGATGAACGCGGCGGCAATCGCCAGACCGGCAATGCCAATGGTCTTCGGGTTGTAGGCGACGCTGACTTGCTCGACTTGTTCGATCTTCCGCAGATCGTAAACGCGTTTCTTGCGATAGCTGAAAAACACCGCCAGCAACAGGCCGAAGACCATACCCAGGGCCGGAATCGCCATGGCGTGCATGACGTTGATCTGGCTGATATCGACCCCGGCCTTGCTGACGTTGGCCAGCAGGATCTGGTTGAGGAAGATGTTGCCGAAACCCACCGGGAACACCATGTACGGGGTGATCAGGCCGAAGGTCATGACGCAGGCAATCAACCGGCGATCCAGCTGCAACTTGGTCAGTACATAAAGCAGCGGCGGCACCAGCAGCGGGATGAACGCAATGTGGATCGGCAAGATGTTCTGCGAGGCAATAGCCACCACCCACAGCAGGCCGATCAGCAGCCACTTGACGCTGCCGCCGCCGGTCGAATGCTGACGATCGACCATCGCCAGGGCCTTGTCGGCCAGCGCATGGGCCAGGCCGGACTTGGCAATCGCCACGGCGAAAGCGCCGAGCAATGCGTAGGACAACGCCACCGTCGCCCCGCCACCCAGGCCGCTGTTGAACGCTTTGAGCGTGGCGTCGATGCCCAGACCACCGGTCAGGCCACCGACCAGCGCACCGACGATCAGGGCAATCACCACGTGCACGCGGGACAGGCTGAGGATCAGCATGATGCCGACCGCAGCAATCACTGCATTCATTTCACTACCTCAAAAACACAGCGATGAAATATCACCGCCAGACAGGATGAGTCCGCCAACGGTTAACCGGCGGATTTGCAAAGAGGGTCTTATTAGAAGGGCGCGCACTGTGCCGCAGAGTGGCGGCGGTGTCAAAGCGAGCGGCTGAACTGAAATGTAACTGGCAATGCAGAACCCTGCGGTAAGGAGATCAATGTAACGGGCAATGGAGAACCCTGTGGCGAGGGGATTTATCCCCGATCGGCTGCGCAGCAGTCGCCAAACCTGACTATGCAATTTCTCTGAACGATTGTGAGGGCGGCTTCGCCCCCCATCGGGGATAAATCCCCTCACCACAGGTATCTGATCGCCAGCATGCGGCAATTGGTCATATTGTGTTTGAACGATAAAGAAAGCTGAAACGCGGCCGTTACAGTGCAAAGTCTCAGATATTTATCGAATAAGGACGTCTCCATGTCGCTCAGACAACTTTCCATTCAATGGAAAATCACCCTGCTCGCCGGCCTGTGCCTGGCGGGCATCGTGACCCTGCTGGTGGGTCTTTCGCTGTATCGCATGGAGCACAGCTCCGAGCTGGTGAAGGCTTCGAGCATGGAGATGCTGACCGAGTCGGCCCAGGCGCGCATTGAGTCGCAGGGTGAGGTGCAGGCTGCCGGGATTCGCCAGCAGTTCATGGACGCCTATCAATATGGCCACGGCTTCTCGCGGCAGGTGCTGTTCCTGCGCGAACAGGCCGAGAAGCGCTTCCTCGATGCCTTCGACCTGCGCGAAGACATGACCCGTCAGGTCAAGTCCGCGCTGCAAGCCAACCCGGATCTGCTCGGTCTGTCGCTGGTGTTCGAAGCCAACGCCTTGGATGGCAAGGATGAACTGTTCGCCGGTCAGGCCGAACTGGGCAGCAACGACAAGGGCCGCTTCGCCCTGTACTGGTCGCAGCCGACTCCCGGCAAAGTCACCTCGATGGCCCTGCCGGAAAGCGACATGGCCGACACCAGCACCGGCCCCAGCGGTCAGGCGGCCAACGCCTGGTTCACCTGCCCGCGCACCACGCTCAAACCGTGCGTGATCGAACCGTACTTCTATGTGATCGACGGCCAGAACGTGCTGATGACCAGCATCGTCTTCCCGCTGATGGTCAACGGTAAAGTCATCGCCTCGCTGTCGGTGGACATCAACCTCAACAGCCTGCAAGCGATCAGCCAGGGCGCGAGCAAAAAACTCTACGACGGCCAGACCGCCGTGAGCATCATCAGCCCCACCGGCCTGCTCGCCGGTTACAGCCCGGATGCGAGCAAACTGAGCAAGCGCCTGGATGCCGTGGACACCGTCAGCGGCGCCGAACTGCTGCGTCAGCTCGCGGCCAGCAGCAGCGTCAGCAGCCTGCACAGCAACGGCCAGTTGAAAGTGCTGTCGCCGTTCCAGCCGATCCCCGGCGGCCCTTCGTGGGCCGTGTTGCTCGACGTGCCGGAAAAGGTCCTGGTCAGCCGCGCCGAAGCGCTCAAGCAGCAACTGGATGCGAGCAACAACTCCGGCACCCTGATCGAGCTGAGCCTCGGCGTGCTGGCGGCACTGGTCGGCCTGCTGCTGGTGTGGCTGATGGCGCGCAGCGTGACCAAACCGATCCTCGGCGTGGCCCACATGCTCGAAGACATTGCCAGCGGCGAAGGTGATCTGACCCGCCGTCTGGCGTATGACAAGAAAGATGAACTCGGTCAACTGGCCGGCTGGTTCAACAAGTTCCTCGACAAGTTGCAGCCGATCATCGCCGAAGTGAAACGCTCGGTGCAGGACGCGCGCAACACCGCCGACCAGTCTTCGGCGATCGCCACCCAGACCAGCGCCGGCATGGAGCAGCAATACCGTCAGGTCGATCAGGTCGCCACCGCCTCCCACGAAATGAGCGCCACCGCGCAGGACGTCGCACGCAGCGCCGCGCAAGCCGCCGAAGCGGCCAAGGACGCCGACCGCGCCACCCGCCAGGGCCTGACCGTGATCGACCGCACTACCGCGAGTATCGACACCCTCGCCGCCGACATGAGCGCGGCGATGGTTCAGGTCGAAGGCTTGGCTGCCAACAGCGAGAAGATCGGCACCGTGCTGGAAACCATCCGCGCCATCGCCGAACAGACCAACCTGTTGGCGCTCAACGCGGCGATCGAAGCAGCGCGTGCCGGTGAAGCCGGGCGTGGTTTTGCCGTGGTCGCCGACGAAGTGCGCAACCTTGCCCGCCGCACGCAGGAGTCGGTGGAAGAAACCCGTCAGGTCATCGAGCAATTGCAGACCGGTACCCAGGATGTGGTGGGGTCGATGGGCAACAGCCATCGTCAGGCGCAGGGCAGTGTCGAACAGGTCGGGCAAGCGGTGACCGCACTGCGCCAGATCGGCGATGCAGTGACGGTGATCAGCGACATGAACCTGCAGATCGCCAGCGCGGCGGAAGAACAGAGCGCAGTGGCCGAGGAGATCAACAACAACGTCGCGACCATTCGTGACGTGACCGAATCGCTGTCCGGACAGGCCAATGAGTCGGCGCGGGTGAGCCAGTCGCTGAACAGCCTGGCGAATCAACAGCAGAGTCTGATGGATCAGTTCCGGGTCTGACAGCCCATTGCCAAACCCAATGTGGGAGCGAGCCTGCTCGCGAAAGCGGTATGTCAGTCAGCGATGATGTGTCTGATCCAGCGCATTCGCGAGCAGGCTCGCTCCCACAGGGGATTGGTGGTGTTGGGGAGATCAGCGTTTAGGCAACTCGATCACCACCTTCAGCCCGCCCCACTCACTCTCGCCCAATACCAGCAACCCGCCCCACGTCTCGACAATATCGCGCACAATCCCCAGCCCCAGACCATGCCCGTCGGTCTGCTCATCGAGCCGCGTGCCACGGCTGAACACCTGAGTGCGTTGCTCTTCAGGAATTCCCGGCCCGTCATCTTCAATGCTCAGGGCGTAGCCGTCAGTACGTTCGATCACACTCAGACGCACCTCGGCGTCCGCCCATTTGCAGGCGTTGTCCAGCAGGTTGCCGAGCAGCTCCAGCAAGTCCTCGCGATCCCACGGTAATTGCAGCCCCGGCGGCGCGACATAGCTCAGCGCCAGATGCTCGCCGTGGATCATGTTCAGCGTTGCCAGCAATCCCGGCAGTTCCGCATCACAATCAAACAGCGCACCGGGCAGAGCATCACCTGACAACCGCGCGCGATTAAGCTCGCGATTGAGCCGCTGTTGCACCTGCTCCAACTGTTCCTTGAGGATCTTGCGCAGCTCCGGGTGGGCATCGAGTTTTTCGCTCGACGCCAGACTCAAAAGCACCGCCAACGGCGTTTTCAGCGCATGCCCCAGATTGCCCAGCGCATTGCGTGAACGCTTGAGGCTGTCCTCTGTGTGCGCGAGCAAATGGTTGATCTGCGCCACCAGCGGCTCCAGCTCCACCGGCACCTGATCGTCCAGTTGCGAGCGCTGGCCCTGTTGCAACTGGGCGATCTGCTCGCGAGCGCGTTCCAGCGGCTTCAACGCGCGGCGCACCGTCAGCCGTTGCAGCAGCAGAATCAGCAGCAAACCGGCCAGGCCCAGCCCGAGGCCGATCTGGCGCATGCGCTGGAAACTCTCGCGCACCGGGGTGTAATCCTGGGCGACGCTGATCGAGATCGACTGCCCCAGACGTCGATAGTCCGAGCGCAATACCAGCAACTGCTGACCGTCCGGCCCCAGTTGCAGGTTGCTGTGCAAACCCGGGTGCTCCAGCAGCGGCAGATCCTGATCCCACAGCGAACGCGAGCGCCAGTGGCTGTCGGCAAAATCGATGCGGAAGTAATGCCCGGAAAACGGTCGCTGATAGGCCGGCGACAGATGCCGCTCATCCAGTTGCAAACCTTGCGGGCCACGCACCAGCGCGACCAGCAGGCTTTCGCTGTCGTTGCGCAGACCGGCCTCGAGATAACGCTGCAACCCGACTTCGAACAACCACAGACTGGTTTGCGCCAACACCAGGCCGACGATCACCATCACGCTGATCAACCCCAGGCTCAAGCGGCGCTGGATCGACCTCACGAAGCTTGCCCGCCGAACAGGTAACCCTGGCCGCGACGGGTTTCGATCACCGCTTTACCCAGCTTGCGCCGCAGGTGGTTGACGTGAACTTCGAGGACGTTGGAATCGCGCTCGGTTTCGCCGTCGTAGAGGTGCTCGGCGAGGTGGGTTTTCGACAGGATCTGTTCCGGGTGCAGCATGAAATAACGCAGCAGACGGAATTCGGCGGCAGTCAGCTGAATCTCGCTGCCGTCGCGGATCACGCACTGGCGACCTTCATCCAGATGCAGGCCGGCCGCTTTCAGCGTCGGCTGATTGGCCTGGCCCTTGGAGCGACGCAGCAACGACTGCACCCGCAAATGCAGCTCTTCGGGATGAAACGGTTTGGTCAGGTAATCATCAGCGCCGGCCTTCAGGCCTTCGATGCGCTCGGCCCAGGAATCGCGGGCGGTGAGGATCAGCACCGGGGTCGACAGGCCACCGGCACGCCATTGCGCCAGCACCTCCAGCCCGGGAACGCCGGGCAGACCGAGGTCGAGAATGATCAGGTCATAGGGCTCGCTGCTGCCCTGATAGACCGCATCGCGTCCGTCCGCCAGCCAGTCCACCGCGTAGCCTTGGCGCTGCAGGCCGGCGATCAGTTCGTCGGCGAGCGGCACGTGGTCTTCCACCAGAAGCAAACGCATCGGTCAATCTTCCTTGTCTTTGAGTAATTGGCCGGTATCGGCTTTCAGATGCAGCTCGCGCGCCACGCCCTCGACCGTCAGCAGCTCGACTTCATAAACATAGACGTCGTGCTTTTCCTCCAGCTCGACCTCCAGCAGTTTGGCCCCCGGATAGCGATCCAGCGCCTGTTGCAGCACCTGCTCCAGCGGCAGGATCACGCCCTGCTGACGCAGCTTCAGCGCTTCGTCCTGATCGAGGTCGCGGGCCATCGCCGCCGAGCAAACAATCACAAGCGCCAACGCCGTGCGGCTGGTGGCGCGAACATTAACCTTCATTACGTATCCTGATGATCCTTGAGAACCTGCCCAGTGACCGCGTCTAATTCCAGATCCCACTCCAGCCCTTGCGGATCACGCATTTCGACCTGGTAGACGTACTTGCCGTACTCCTCTTCCAGCTCGGTTTCGGTGATGGTCGAGCCCGGGTGTCTGGCCAGCGCCGTGGCGTTGAGCTTCTCGAAGGAGACGATAGTACCAGCGTCGCGCAGGCGCAGGGCTTCATCGGGGCCAAGATCGCGGGCGTGGGCGAGGCTGGCGGTCAGGCCGATGATCGAGGCAATGGACAGGGCAGTCAGGGTTTTCATGGGTGTCTCCGTGTTTTTATGTGCAGCTACGGTCGGCACCATAGCGGTGCGAACTTAACTGAAACTGAATTGCCATCATTGCCCCTGACACCAACCACATTTGCAGATTCATGCAAAACCCTGTGGGAGCGGGCTTGCTCGCGAAGGCGGCAGGTCAGCAATAATGATGGCGACTGACACACCGCTTTCGCGAGCAAGCCCGCTCCCACAGGGTCAAGTAGTGCGCCTATAATCCAAAGCTTGCTAACGATCGAGACCGGTATGACTGCCATCCACATCAAGTTCCCTGCCCTTACCCTCAAGGCCGGCCCACGGGCCATGGCGCGCATTCGTGCCCAAGGCCTGAACGCCGCTGACGTCGGCACCCTGCCCGGTGCGGCTGGTGGGCCGAAGGCATTGGGGATTCAAGGGCTGGACCTGGCGTTGTTCGGTGAGTGGCTGCCGAGCGCGCCGCGTGAGCGCTCGCTTATCGGTGCTTCAGTCGGCTCCTGGCGCTTCGCCAGCGCCTGCCTGCCGGACGCCGCTGAAGGCATCCGCCGCCTCGGTCAGTTGTACGCCGAGCAGAATTTCAACAAAGGCGTGACCATGGCCGAGATCAGCCAGAGCTCGCAGCGCATGCTCAATGACCTGCTCGACGGCCGCGACGCCAGCATCCTCAACAACGCCGACTACCGCCTGAACATCATGGTGGTGAAAAGCCACGGACGCCTGGCCGACGATCATCGTGGCCGCCTCGGTCTGGCGCTGGGTTCGGTGATCGCCGATAACCTGCGCGGTCGCGCGCGGCTGTCGCGGCACTTCGAACGCCTGATCATTCACGACCCGCGCCTCGCCCCGCCGTTGAATGCGCTGAATGACTTTCCGTCGCGCTTCGTCGCCCTCGACGCCGGCAATCTGCGCCAGGCGCTGCTGGCCTCGGGATCGATCCCGATGGTCATGGAAGGCGTGCGCGACCTGCCGGGCGCCGGTGCCGGCACGTTCCGCGACGGCGGCCTGCTCGACTATCACCTCGACCTGCCCTACAGCGGCGACGGCATCGTGCTCTATCCGCACTTCACCGACCGGGTGATTCCGGGCTGGTTCGACAAGACCCTGCCGTGGCGCCGCGCCTCGGTGGAGCGCTTGCAGGACGTGTTGTTGCTGGCACCGTCGAAGGAATATCTGGCGCGCCTGCCCTACGGCAAACTGCCGGATCGTAACGACTTCAAGCGCTTCATGGGCGATGCGCCGAGCCGCCAAAAGTATTGGCACGCGGCGATGGACGAAAGCCGCCGTCTCGGCGACGAGTTTCTTGAACTGACCGCCAACGGTCGCCTCGCCGAACGCTTGCTGACCCTTTAGTCAGTGTTTTCCCGCATCGCCAAACACAAGCTGGTAAACTCGCCGCCTGCCCGAATCGCTGCGGCGAACGCCACCTGAACAGAGCCGAAAATACTGTGGAAATCTTCAAGGAATTTACTTTCGAATCCGCCCACCGCCTGCCGCACGTCCCGGACGGCCACAAGTGCGGACGCCTGCACGGTCACTCGTTCAAGGTGGCGCTGCACCTGAGCGGCGACCTCGATCCGCACACCGGCTGGATCCGTGATTTCTCCGAGATCAAGGCGATTTTCAAGCCGCTGTACGAGCGTCTGGATCACAACTACCTGAATGACATTCCTGGCCTGGAAAACCCGACCAGCGAAGTCCTGGCCAAATTCATCTGGAATGAAATGAAGCCGCTGCTGCCGGAACTCAGCGCGATCCGCATTCACGAGACCTGCACCAGCGGTTGCATCTATCGCGGTGAATGATCCAACACAAATCCCCCTGTAGGAGCTGCCGCAGGCTGCGATCTTTTGATCTTGTTTTTAAAGATCAAGGTCAAAAGATCGCAGCCTTCGGCAGCTCCTACACAGGGATCGGTGTTTGTCAGGAAAATAGAGAACAGCCTTCACGGCTGTTTTTTTATGCCTATGCTTTTTGGCTCAACCCCGCCAAGAGGACAGGCCGATGACAGACTGGCTGCTGGATCAGGTCTTCGATTTCAATGGGCATCCGGTGCGCCACGCCGTGCGCGGTGACGGCCCGCCGCTGGTGTTCGTGCATGGCACACCGTTTTCATCGTATGTGTGGCACCGCATCGCGCCGCATTTCTTTGCCAGTCACCGGGTGCATTATTTCGACCTGCTGGGCTACGGACGCTCCGCACAACCGGATGCCGATGTTTCCCTCGGGGTGCAGAATCAACTGCTTGCGCAGTTGCTCGATCACTGGAACATCCAGCGCCCGGACGTGGTCGCCCATGACTTCGGCGGCGCCACCGCGTTGCGCACGCATTTGCTCAATGGCAAGGACTACCGCAGCCTGACGCTGATCGATCCGGTGGCGCTGACGCCATGGGGTTCGCCATTCGTGCAGCATGTGCGCCAGCATGAAGCGGCGTTCAGCGGCCTGCCCGATTACATCCAGCGCGCGATCGTCCCGACTTACATTCGCGGGGCGATTCACCGCGACATCCCCGATGCAGAACTGGCGCCCTACGTGCAACCGTGGCTCGGCGATCCCGGGCAAGCGGCGTTCTATCGGCAGATCGCGCAGATGGACGAACGCTACACCCGCGAGGCCGAACCGCTGTACCCGAGCATCCGCTGCCCGGTACAGATTCTCTGGGGTGAAGAGGATCAATGGATTCCCATCGAACGTGGTCAAGCGTTACACAAGATGATCCCCGGTTCGCAATTTCACCCAATCGCCAACGCCGGCCACCTGGTCCAGGAGGACGCCCCGGAAGCGATCGTCGCCGCCCTGCTCAGATTCCTCTGACTCAACACCCATCCCTTGTGGGAGCGAGCCTGCTCGCGAAAGCGGAATATCAGCCATTGCAAATGTCGCCTGACACGCCGCCTTCGCGAGCAGGCTCGCTCCCACATTGGGCTCGGGTGCATTCAGTTGCACCGCTTTCGCGCCAATCCATGCGTCTCGTCTATACATAACCCGCGCCAACCGGATTTGGCACGACCACTGCAATCTGCTTCGCGTCCCCCCCTCTTCAGCAAGGAACGCCCCATGACGCAGAACGATCCCGGCAACGATTACCCCCTCAGCGAAGTCCCGATGCACGCGCGAAAAGGTCTGGCCTCGACCGCCATGGTGTTACTGGGATTCACATTTTTCACCGCAACCATGTTCGCCGGCGGCAAGCTCGGCGTGGCGTTCAGTTTTGGCGAGATGATGGCGGTGATCATCGTCGGTAACCTGCTGCTCGGTCTGTATGCGGCAGGCCTCGGTTATATCGCCTTCAAGAGCGGGCTTAATTCGGTACTGATGGGGCGCTTCTGTTTTGGTGAAGTCGGCAGCAAGCTCAGCGACCTGATCCTCGGTTTCACCCAGATCGGCTGGTACGCCTGGGGCACTGCGACCGCCGCCGTGGTGCTCGGCAAATACTTCGATCTGGAGCAAGGCGCGGTGCTCGGTTTGATGGTGCTGTTCGGCCTGGTGTTCTGCGCCACGGCGTATGTCGGGTATCGCGGTCTGGAGATTCTGTCGTACATCGCGGTGCCGGCGATGATGTTGCTGCTGATGCTGTCGATGTGGGTCGCGACAGTGAAAGTCGGCGGCCTCGAAGGTTTGCTCAGCGTGGTGCCGACGGGTTCGCTGGACTGGTCGACCGCCATCACCTTGGTGTTCGGCACCTTCGTCAGCGGTGCGACCCAGGCGACCAACTGGACCCGCTTCTCACGCTCGGCACGGGTTGCCGTGTTGGCCAGCCTGATCGGATTTTTCATCGGCAATGGCCTGATGGTGCTGATCGGCGCCTACGGTGCGATCGTCTATCAGCAGCCCGACGTGGTTGAAGTGTTGCTGCTGCAAGGTTTCGCCATGGCTGCGATGGCGATGCTGTTGCTGAATATCTGGAGCACCCAGGACAACACCATCTACAACTTTGCCGTCGCCGGCTGCAACCTGCTGCGCACTGGCCGACGCAAAACCGTGACCCTGGCCGGCGCGGTGATCGGCACCCTGCTCGCCCTGCTGGGCATGTACGACATGCTGGTGCCGTACCTGATTCTGCTGGGCACGGTGATTCCGCCGATTGGCGGGGTGATCATGGCCGACTTTTTCTTCCGCTGGCGCGGGCGCTATCCGCGTCTGGCCGACGCACGGCTACCGGCGTTCAACTGGCCGGGGCTGGGGGCTTACGCGGTCGGCACGCTCGCCGCGTTCCAATCGCCCTGGGTCGCGCCGCTGGTAGGGATTGCCGCCGCCGCGCTAACGTATGTCATCGTCACCGGCCTGCTCGGCGCCCGTCGCGCCAGTGCGCCACTACCAGACCTATAAGAAGGATTCGCCTGATGCACATCATCAACGCCCGACTGCGCAACCAGGACGGTTTGCACGAATTGCACCTGGAAGACGGCCTGATCCGCAGCATCGGCCGCCAGACCGAAGCCCCGACCCTCAACCCCGGCGACCTCGACGCCGGCGGCAATCTGGTGGTGCCGCCCTTCGTCGAGCCGCACATCCACCTCGACGCCACGCTGACCGCTGGCGAGCCGCGCTGGAACATGAGTGGCACGCTGTTCGAGGGCATCGAGTGCTGGGGCGAGCGCAAGGTCACCATCACCGAAGAAGACACCAAAACCCGCGCCAAGAAAACCATCCAGGCGCTGGCCGCCCACGGCATCCAGCACGTGCGCACCCACGTCGACGTCACCGATCCGCAACTCACCGCGCTCAAGGCGATGCTCGAAGTGCGCGAAGAAACCCGGCAGCTGATCGACCTGCAAATCGTTGCGTTCCCGCAAGAGGGCATCGAGTCGTTCCGCAACGGTCGCGAGCTGATGGAGGAAGCGATTCGCATGGGCGCCGATGTGGTCGGCGGCATTCCGCATTTCGAGTACACCCGTGATCAGGGCGTCAGTTCGGTGAAGTTTCTGATGGATCTGGCCGAGCGCACCGGCTGCCTGGTCGATGTGCATTGCGACGAGACCGACGACCCGCACTCGCGCTTTCTTGAGGTGCTCGCCGAAGAGGCGCGCAGCCGCGACATGGGTGCGCGGGTCACCGCCAGCCACACCACGGCAATGGGCTCTTACGACAACGCCTACTGCGCCAAACTGTTCCGCCTGCTCGGGCATTCCGGGATCAGTTTCGTCTCGTGCCCGACCGAAAGCATTCACCTGCAGGGGCGCTTCGACAACTTCCCGAAACGCCGTGGCGTGACGCGCGTGAATGAATTGCTTGAGGCCGGGATGAACGTGTGTTTTGGCCAGGATTCGATCGTCGATCCTTGGTATCCGCTAGGCAACGGCAACATCCTGCGGGTGCTGGAAGCCGGGTTGCACATCTGCCACATGCTCGGTTACCGCAACCTGCAGAACGCGCTGGACCTGGTCACCGACAACAGCGCCAAGGCCATGCACTTGGGCGAGCGTTATGGCCTGGAACAGGGGCGTCCGGCGAACTTGCTGATTCTGTCGGCGGACAGCGACTACGAAGTGATCCGCAGCCAGGGCCTGCCGCTGTATTCGATTCGTGGCGGCAAGGTGCTGATGCAGCGGCAGATGCCGGTGGTGGCGTTCAGCGGCGGACAAATCTGAAACTTTTGTCAGGCTGATGGCCTCATCGCTGGCAAGCCAGCTCCCACAGTATCCAGCAGTGAACGCGTGATTTGTGTTCACCACATAACTCTGTGGGAGCTGGCTTGCCAGCGAAGGCGATTGCCGCTTCAGTCGATCAATCGAGCCGTACCAAACAGCCTGACCCGCACCAATTCGCCCTGCTCTTCTTCGAGCAACACCGGCGCCGTACCGCCCGGCATGACGACGTGCACTTCGCCGCTCGCCACCCAACCCACCGCCCATGCGGCACACGCCACCGCACTGGCACTGGTGCCGGAAGACGCCGTCGGCCCTTCGCCACGCTCGAATACTCGGGCGACGATGCGCTGCGCGGACTCAAGCGCGGCCCATTGCAGATTGATGCCCGCCGGGCATGGCTGGCCGGCGCCGGTCGGCATCGCGTAGGCGATTCGGGTCAGGCCTTCAGCCCAGGGCGATTCGCGCATTTGTGAGTTGCTCGGCAACACGGCAACGTCGGTGAGCAAGGTCACGCAATGCGGATTGCCGATGCGCACGAACTGGCTGTGCTGCCACGCGGGATCGAGCTGCGCCAATGGTTTTACATGGCTCACTTCATGACCATTGAATTCGCGGTTTTCAACATTCCGGGCGGTCACCGCTGAAGGCCCGAAGCCCGGTTGACCGAGGTTCAGCCAGAAGCCGTTCATGCCTTCAACTGTGGCCGTTTTCACCGAAGTTTCCACGGCGTCGCCCTTGTCGTGATGCACTCGCAGCGACGCCCCTTCCGCCGGCATCAACCCCTGTTCCAGCAACGACTGGGAAAAGATCGTCAGACCATTGCCGCTGCGCTCGGCCAAGGTGCCGTCGGTATTGACGATCAGCACGTCGAACGGCGGCACTGCCTGGAACGGGCCAATCAGCAGACCGTCGCTGCGGTGCGATTTACTCCCCGCCGGACGCTGGCCCTCGGGCCAATCGCAGCACAGCGCTATGGCTGCCTGACTCCACGCCTGTCTCGACGCAGCACACTGCGCGGCTCCACTCGGCAGATCGATCCCCGCCTCGCGAAGCCTCTGCGGCGAAACCACCCCGTAAATATTGCCCCGCGCATCGTAGAACTGCGTCATCACCGGCCTCACTCACCTTGTCGAAGCCATCACTGTAAACCGCGATCCCTTGTAGGAGTGAGCCTGCTCGCGATAGCAGTGCATCAGCCGCCATATTGATTAGCTGATACACAGTATTCGCGAGCAGGCTCGCTCCCACATTGGATGACTGGCGCTCACAAATGTCCGTTCTGTGCAAAACCCTGTGGGAGCGAGCCTGCTCGCGAAAGCGGCGTATCAGCCACCAATCTCATCGCCTGAACCACCGCATTCGCGAGCAAGCTCGCTTCCACAGGTTAGGATGTCGGCTGCACCGCCCCCGAGACTTGCGATCGAACCTCGACGCGCTATCACTGTCATTCGGGGACGCGACGTTTTTTGCCAAGGATCGATATGACCAGCCTCAACCCCCAAGAAACCTTCGTCCCCGGACGCCTGCAACAGATGTCGACGCGCATCGCTTTTTTCATCGCTGGCCTCGGCATTGCCGCATGGGCGCCGCTGGTGCCGTACGCCAAGGCCCGCGCCGGACTCGACGAAGGCACGTTGGGCCTGTTGCTGCTGTGCCTGGGAGTCGGCTCGATTCTGGCGATGCCCTTGGCGGGGATTCTCGCCACGCGCTTCGGCTGCCGCAAAGTCGCCACCGGCGGCACCCTGCTGATTTGCGCGGCGCTGCCGTTGCTGGCGACGGTGTCGTCGATACCGGCGCTGATCGCCACGCTGTTCATGTTCGGCGCCGGGTTGGGCACGGTGGATTCGACCGTCAACCTGCAAGCGGTGATCGTCGAACGGGCCAGCGGCAAGCACATGATGTCGGGGTTTCATGGCCTGTTCAGCCTCGGCGGGATTGTCGGCGCGGCCGGTGTCAGCGCCCTGCTCGGTCTCGGGTTGACGCCGCTGGCGGCGATGCTGGTGGTGGTGGCGGTGTTGATCGGTGCGCTGGTCAAAGCGGTGCCGCACATGCTGCCGTACGGCAGTGAAAGCTCGGGCCCGGCATTCGCCATTCCCCACGGCATCGTGCTGTTCATCGGCGGGATGTGTTTCATCGTGTTCCTCACCGAAGGCGCGGCGCTCGACTGGAGCGCGGTGTTCCTCGCACAGGAACGCGGGATCGACACGGCGTATGCGGGCTTGGGTTACGCCGCATTTGCCCTGACCATGACGGCGGGACGCCTGCTGGGTGACAGGATCGTGCGCAGTGTCGGGGCTACGCGGATCATTCTGTTTGGCGGGCTGCTGGCAGCGGCAGGCCTGTTTCTGGCGACCTTCGCCCCGAGCTGGGAAGCCGCGCTGCTGGGGTATGCGCTGGTCGGCGCCGGCTGTTCGAACATCGTGCCGGTGCTGTATACGGCGGTGGGCAAGCAGACGGTGATGCCGGAAAGCATTGCGGTGCCGGCAATCACCACGCTGGGTTACGCAGGGATTCTGGCGGGGCCGGCGGTGATCGGTTTTGTCGCGCATGCCAGCAGTTTGAGTTTTGCGTTTGGCTTGATGGCGGTGTTGTTGGTGGCGGTGGCCATCGGCGGCAAGACCTTGAAAGTCTGAACATTGGCGCGGTACCTGTCAGGTTTGACAGTAGACAAGCCCTGCCCCCAATCATAGGGTTGATTTCCAGCTCAGGAGAAAAGGAAATCCGGCATGAACATTGGAACAGGATCAGTTATCGCGCTAATCACTATTCTCCAGGGATGTGCCTCCGTCAATCGATACGACTGGGGTGAAGGCACTGCCAATTTTGCGCCCGCTGAGCGCCTGGCCAATGCCGGCGGGAACTATGCGCATTGGCAAGCCATTGGCCGTGTTGAAGTTGAAGACGGCATGACCTGCTCCGGCACGCTGATTGACACTCGAGAACCCGGAGCAGTATCGCAACCCGCCTACGTGCTGACCTCCGGACACTGCACACATCCGGAGATAGGCAATAACGAGATCATCGTCAATCAACCTGCAAAGGGTCGGGTGACGTTCAATTATTTTTTCGACACGCAACCGCAAAGCCGTTCCTACACGGTCAGTCGCATTGGCTGGAGCACGCTACGCGGTCAAGACCTCTCTATCATTGAGCTTGAACAGCCTCTGGAACAGTTGATCAGAGGCGGTATCCAGCCGTTGAAACTGGCGCGGACCCCATTGGTCAGCGAAGACGATATTCTGATCACCGGCGCGCCCATGAACGGTTTCATTCAGCGCATGGCCTGCAAACAAGAACACTCGGCGGCGATTATTGAAGGCCCATGGCGTTGGGTCGGACAACTGAGCAACCGTTGTCTCGATGTTGTCAGCGGGCTGTCAGGCTCGCCACTGCTTGCGCGTTACAGCAATGAAATTGTGGGTGTGCTCGGCACCACCACTCGCGGGAGTGACCGCAATCGCTGCGACAAGGGCGCGCCCTGCGAAGTCGTGGGGGGACAGGTCGACAAACGTAGCAACACCAACTACGCCTCCACAACCGATGGGCTGGACGCCTGTTTCGCCAACGGACATTTCAATCCACGTCTGGGCGGTTGCCCGCTGGGGGAGAACTGGTCGTTTCCTGGTTCGTCGCAAAACAGCGATTACATCAAGCTCGAGCGCGACGAACATGGACAAGTCGTGCCCTGGCGATGGCTGCAAACGTTCACCACAACCGCGCCTTACCACCGCTATCGCTTTACGCGCACTCTGGACGAATGTCAGAACCTTGATGGCTATAGCCAAGTGCAAACGGCTGCACCGGACGCCGATATTCAATTGAGTCATGAACTTAAAGACGGCTCAGGCCTGTACTTTCTCTGCCTGATTGGCCAACAGCGGCCTACGGACGTGCCCAAGCAATGGGCCGGAAGAACACCCAGCGTCTACTGGCGCTGGATGATGGACGCGTCCGCACCGCTGAAGCCTGCCTATAAGGTCGAAGCGGTAGGTGGCGACGAATACGACATCAGAGTATTTCCGGTTTCACCGGATCTGGATCCCGCCCGATTTCAATACAAGTACGGCCAGCCAGGGAGCATCAATTGCAATGACGGGCAGGGATTTCAACGCGTATCACCCTCCACAGGCGTGTTCCATGTTTCCATTGCCAATGGCCGAAAGAACGTCTGCCTCAAAGGCGCAGACCTGGCCGGGAATCCCGGGCCGACCATCGAGTTTCTGATCCCTCAATAGCTTCAGGCTTTTTGTGGCTGAACCGTGTGAAACCGATTCAGCCACAACAGCGCCTTAGAAACCTACACTGGCCTGCACGAAGAACGTACGCGGCGCACCGACATACATCCCCGAATTGTTGTCGCTGGAGCGGGTGAAGTACTGCTTGTCGAAGACGTTTTTCACCCCGGCACCCAGTTTCAGATTCGACACTTGCGGCCCGAAGTCATACCCGCCGCGCACGTTCCAGGTCACGTAACCCGGGATGTCGCCGTACTGCCCGTCGGCCGTGCCTTCGGTGATGTAGTTGCCGTTGAAGCTGCCATCGGCGTTGACCCCGGTGCCCGGCGAGCGCTGTTTCGACTGGGCGAAACCGTCGATGTTGTAGGTCCAGCGATTGACGTCGTAACGCAAGCCCACGGTCGCCACCTGCCGCGAATAGAACGGCAGATCACGGCCCTTGAAGCCCGGAATCTCACCTTCGTAAGTCGCACGGGTGTAGGTGAAACCGGCGTTGGCGGTCAGACCGTCGAGACGCGGATCGAGCGCTGCCATGTCGTAGTGCACCGACGCTTCGATGCCCTGGTGCTTGGTCGCGCCGAGGTTGGTCCAGCCGACATCGTTGCTGATGTATTGCAGTTCGTCATCGAAGTCGATGTAGAACAGCGTCACTTCCCCGCCCCACACGTCATCGTTGTAGCGCGTACCGATCTCGTAGGTCTTGGCTTTTTCCGGTTCCAGGCCGTTGGCGGTCTGGTCACCCGAACCGCCCTGGCCAAGCTGGAAATACTGCAGGCTGCCGAACGAGGTTTCGTAGTTGGCGAACAGTTTCCACGCGTCCGACAGGTGATACATCACGCTCAGCGCCGGCAGCGGTTCGTTGCTTTCGATGCTGCGGTTTTTCTCCGGCACGCGTTTGCCTGCAGTGTCGAGCACGGCGCGGTCATGCCAGTCGGTGCTGATGTGTTCGAAGCGAATGCCCGGAGTGATGGTCCAGTTGCCGACGTCGATCTTGTTGTCGACGTACACCGAGTTGGCCTCGGTGCCGCCGGTGCGGTCCTGGAACACATGGCCGTCGGACGTCGGCGTGACCACCGGCTGATTGTTGACCAGCGCCAGACGGCTCGACTGTTCGTGCATCGCCTCTTTCAGGTAGCGATAACCGACGCTGACTTCCTGCGTGGTCGGGCCGACGTCAAACACCCGCGACACACGCGGTTCGACACCGAGGGTGTAGTAGGAACGCGGGTACGAGCTGAGGGTTTTCTGGTCGCGGGCGGCGATGGTGCTGCCGCGAAAGCTGTCGGTGTAATAGGTCAGGATTTCTGCCTGAGTACGCTCGTCGATCTGCCGAATCCACTTGAACGACACGTCTTTGCGCCGACCGCTGAAGTTGTCGTAATCGCGTACCGAATCATACGGTTTGTCGTCGTACTGCTTCTGCGTCAGGCCGCCGGGCATGTCGGCGCTGGCGTCGTAGTAATGAAAGTTGAGGCTGAAATCGTCCTGATCGGTCGGCGCCCAATGGGTCTTGAGCAGCACGTCGTCGATGTCGTTGTCGTTGTTGCGCTCGCGGTAACCGTTGCCGTTGACCCCGGAATACAACAGCGCCACGCCCATGCCGTTGTCGGCAGTGCCGCCGAGGAACGCCGTGTCGATGTGCTTCCAGCCGCCGTAACGGGTGGTCTCCAGGGTGGTGCCGATTTCCCCGGTGGCTTTTTCCGGAATGGCGCGGGTGACGAAGTTGATCACCCCGCCGACGTTTTGCGGGCCGTAACGCACGGAACCGGCACCGCGTACCACGTCGATACTGTCGAGGTTGCCCGAGGAGATCGGCGCCATCGACAGCTGCGGCTGGCCGTACGGCGCGAACGCGGCCGGCACGCCGTCGATCAGCACCGTGGAGCGTGGCGAGAGGCGCGAAGTCAGGCCCCGCACGCCGACGTTCAGCGCGATGTCGCTGCCGCCGGTGCCGTTGGAGTCCTGCACCTGTACGCCCGGCACACGCTTGAGCACATCACTGACGTTCATCGCGCCCTGCTCGACCATGGCTTCGCGGCGGATCACCGTGCGTGCGCCCGGGTGGTTCTGCACCACGGCGGCGTCAGCGTCACCGAGCCAGTCGCCGACCACTTTGATGTCGGTCACGCCCAGTTCCAGCGGGCCATTGCTGGCGGCAGTGGCGGCCGGGGCCAGGGTCACCGAGCCTTCGTTGATCTGATAGTCCAGGCCGCTGCCCTGCAACAATTGGCGCAACGCCTGCTCGGGAGATATGTTGCCATCGACCGCGGGTGCCTGTTTGCCGGCCACCAGTTCCGGGCTGAAAAACACTTGCAGCGAAGTTTGCTGGCCCAGTTCACTCAGGGCCTGGCCCAACGGCTGGGCGCGGATGTGAATGGCTTCAGCGGCGAAGGCCAGCGGCACGGCGGCGTTGACCGCCAACGCCAGGGCCAGCGGTAACCAGGGGGATTTTTTGTTGTTGGTTGAGGTGTTTTTCACGTCGAACGTAGTCCTGTGGAGCGCAAGAGTGTGCGTCTGTTAATGCAAACCAGTTGCAGTTAAACAGGAAGACGATGAACTCGAAAAAAACCTGAATGTTATTTTGAAATTATTTCCTGACTGCCATCGGCCAGGGTTCGGACGGCCACCGGCAGGATGTTTGGCAGGGCCTTGAGCAAGGCGTCGGTGTTGTCGGATTTGAACACGCTGGTCAGGCGCAGACTGGCCACGGCCGGGTTGCTGACCGTCAGTGGCTTGTCGCGATAACGCGAAACTTCCGCTGCCACTTCGCCGAGGCTGGCGTTGTTGAACACCAGTTTACCGCTGCGCCACGCCGTCAGTTCGGCGGGGTTGACCGCATATGCGGCGGCGACGCGACCCTCGGCATCGACGTGGGTACCGAGACCTGCCGTCAAGTTGATGAACTCGTTGTCCGGCGCATTGCGCCCCTGCACCTTTACCGTGCCCTGCTCCACCGCGACCCGGGTTTGCATGACGTCGCGGCGCACATCGAACCGCGTACCGGTCACGGTGACCTTGCCACTACCGGCCTCGACCACGAACGGGCGCGCGCTGTCGTGCTGAACGCTGAACAGCGCCTCGCCTTCACTCAATTCAATGAGCCGCCGATCCTTCTCAAAACGCACCTGCAGACGGCTGCGGCTGTTCAGGTCGATCACCGATCCGTCCGGCAGCGCCACGTGCTTGCGCTCACCCAGCGCCGTCGCGAACTCGGCGCTGTAGCCGTCGGGGAGATTCAGACCGCTGAACAGACCGAGTCCGAGCGCCACCGCCAGCACACTGGCGGCCACGGCATAGCGCAGCAGCGGGCGACGTTCGCGACGGGCCGGCGGGGTTTCGACGAGGGACTTGAGACGTGGCGCCGGCAGCAGATCGGCCGCCGTCCACAGGCCTTGCAGCAACTGGAATTCGTCACGGTGTTGCGGATGCTGGTTCAGCCAGGCATCGAAGCGCTGCTGTTCGTCGGCGCTGATCAGCGGTTCCTGCAAACGCACAAACCAGCGTGCCGCCTCATCGCGCACCGTTGTTTGCCCGCACGCGCAATCACGGGTATCCATCATGGAATGTCCTGTCGGGCTGGGGATGAAAAGCGGCGGCCGCTCATGACTGCATGCCGTCGAGGCGATCGCGCAAGTGGCGCAGGGTGCGGATCATATACTTTTCGACCATGTTCCTCGACAGCCCCAGACGTTCGGCGATTTCCGCCTGGGTCAGGCCTTCGATCTTTTGCCAGACGAAAATCTTCCGGCAGTTGAGCGGCAGTTCCTGCAGCGCCCGTTCGATGGAGTCGGCCAGCTGGATCGCCTGCATGTAATGCTCCGGGTCGCCGGTGGACGACACACTGTGATCGATCGCCTGCGACTCCATGGCTTCCCGTCGGTCCTCACGCCGATAACCGTCGACCGCAATGTTGCGTGCGGTCTGGTGCAGATACGCCCGTGGCTGCTGCACCGCCGCCGAATCGGATTCGAGCACCCGCACAAAGGTGTCGTGCGCCAGATCCTCGGCCTGCGCACGATCGCGCAGGCGCCGGGTCCAGGTGCCGATCAACTCTTCGTAATGCTCGAAAAAGCCGGGTCTGCGGGGCAGCATGGGGTTCATGACAGCGTGCTGGGGGAAAGAGACGTGAATAGTAATGCTTCCTATTAAGCCCGGCAATTCATTCCTTGGAAACGCTCGATTCAAGGGTAATCGTCAGTAAAACCGCGCCTTCCCCCACCTATTGTGTAAAATGCCGCCCGGGTGCCACCGCAACAACGCGGCAGGGCAGGTTTAATTCAGCGCAGGTCGGGCCGCCGCGCGGAGTTGCTGTGCCTATGAGCCACGATCCGTCACGCCTGCAGACTGCCCCTGCCCGCCAGGAGTCGCCTTCTGCCCTGGCCTTTCTCTCGCGTTTTTTCGCTGCCGAATCCGCCGGTGGCCTGATTCTGATGGCCGCTGCCCTGGCCGCGCTGCTGGTCGCCAACTCGCCTTGGGCGGCCACGTATTTCTCGACCTTGCACATCAAGATCGCCGGTCTGTCGATCGAGCATTGGGTGAATGATGGCCTGATGGCGATCTTCTTCATGCTGGTGGGCCTGGAGATCAAGCGCGAATTGCTCGCCGGTCAGTTGTCGACCTGGGGTCAGCGCGCGCTGCCGGGCTTCGCCGCGCTGGGCGGGATGCTGGTCCCGGCCCTGATCTACGTCGCGATCAACTGGGGCAATCCGCAGACCCTGAGCGGTTGGGCGATCCCCGCCGCCACCGACATTGCTTTCGCCCTGGGCGTGCTGTCGCTGCTGGGCAAACGGGTGCCCGTGTCGCTGAAAATCTTCCTCTCGGCGCTGGCCATCCTCGATGACCTGGGCGCAGTGGTGATCATCGCGATTTTCTACACCAGCGGCCTGTCGGTGAGCATGCTGCTGGCCTCGTTGGCAGTGATTGCACTGCTGGTGATCCTCAACCGCTGCGGTGTCAGAAAACTTTGGCCATACCTGATCGCCGGCGCCTTCCTGTGGTTCTTCATGCTGCAATCGGGGATCCACGCGACCCTCGCCGGGGTGATTCTGGCCCTGTGCATTCCGCTGGGAAATCCCGAAGACGAGCACAACTCGCCGCTGCTGTACCTCGAAGAAAAAATGCATCCGTGGGTGGCGTTCGCCGTGGTGCCGATTTTCGGCTTCGCCAACGCGGGTGTGTCGCTGACCGGCATTTCTCCGAGCAACCTGCTTGAGCCGGTACCACTGGGCGTGGCGCTGGGGCTGTTGTTCGGCAAGCAGATCGGTATCCTCGGCCTCGGCGCCCTGGCGATTCGCAGTGGTCTGGCACAACTGCCGCAAGGCGCGAGCTGGCTGCAGCTGTACGGCGTCGCCCTGCTCTGCGGGATCGGCTTCACCATGAGCCTGTTCATCGGCGCGCTGGCGTTCCCGGGCGCGCCGCATCTGGTCGACTCGGTGAAAGTTGGGGTGTTGCTGGGTTCGATCCTGTCCGCGCTGCTGGCGGTGGTCGTGCTGATGAGTGGGGGTAAGGCGAAGGCTTCGAGCTGACCCTCTGCGGCAAGCAGTCCCGGTCAACTCGCGTTGACTGGGACTGAGGCGATTGCAACCGAGCTACGCGATCCGGAACTGTTGCGCCCCGACGGTTCTGGATCCTTCAGTGACCTCAAGACGTTGCGCCCGCAACAGATCCCGCTTCACTGTGCAAATCAGCCTTTTTGCACCTCAAACTTCGTCGCATGACTGCCCTGCAGCATTTAACAATCTTACCTGGACCAGTGCATCCCCCACCTCGCCACCATTGATTGCATAGGTAGCACGGGCCGATCCATCTTTAATAGGCTTGATATGCTTTGACCAATCACCGACTGTTATTACAACACCCTCGGAGATGTCCTCCGAAGTGATAGCGTGCTTGAGCGAAGTCTCGGTATCGAAAATGGGTTGCTCGCCCGCTTGATCGGTATATCCCTGCCAGTTCAGTTTCAATACGGCCCCGATCTGCGTGTCTGGCAACAGCCTCACTTTAACCCTTACACCGCCCATTGGATTCGAACGGCAATTGATGACGCCGTTTTCTGCATCCGGAAATGTGATATCGCTCATTTTTGCAGCTCCTTGAAATGACCTGATAAAGGCCGGGATAAAACCAATCTGGTTTGAAGTACCGGAACCTGATCTTCAGTTTTCAAGGAAACTCTCACAACTGTTATAAATGACAGTTTTTTAAAACTCTTCGCTATGCCGAATATTCATTTTTGATATATATATTCGACTTGCGTATTTGCATGCGATGGTTGCGCAGCGACTATCTTCGCGGTAATGCGACAGATCAAAACGAGCGAGCTTGCTCGCGAAGGCGCTGGTAGTCAACAGCCTCGCTGACTGAACTGACGCCTTCGCGAGCAAGCCCGCTCCCACAGTTTTTACAGCGGTGCTGCTCAGCCTTTTTCGTCGATCCCGGCCTGTAGGGTCTGGCTGTCCAGATTCCCGCTCAGGGTCACCGGACCGACTTTCAGATTGCCGTTATCGAACGACACCTTCGGTGCGTTCTCCTCGGTTTTCTGCGGCAGGTCCAGTCCGGCTTTCACCCCGTAGTCACGGTTGACCAGATCGCTGCCAACGACCTTCAAAGCGCCCAGATCGACCTTGCCGTCCGTCGATGAAATCCGTGCGCCGGTCAGCTGCGTACCACCACCAACGTTCAACTTCACACCCTGATTGCCACTGATGCCGGACGCCTGCGCGACGCTGTCCTTGTGCGCGTATTCGCCCTGCGCTTTCAACGTTGGTTTGTAGTCAGTGCCGGCGAGCTTTTCCTTGTCGCTCGGTGGATTTTTCTTCGCCGTCAGGCCCAGATCAACATCGACCTTGGCCTGCGTCTTCGAGTCCTGGCGGCTTTCGACGGTCAGATCACCAGCGACCTTGCCACTGACATTTTTCGCGTCGATCCGCGCACCTGACATCTGTGCATCGCCAGCGCTGTTAAGCACCACGCTGTCAGCCTTGATCTGGCTGTTCTGCTGGGTGGTGCCTTGCAGGTAATCGACGCCGACCTTGGCCCCGGCGTTGAAGCCGTGGTCACTGCTGGCCTTTTCATCGGCTGCGGTCGGGGTCTTGCTGCTCAGGTTGCCGCCGGCATTCAGCGCGACGTTCCAGTTGTTGCGGCTCTCGGTGGACTGCGCCGATTCCTGAACCAAACCACCCTTCTGCGCATTGATGCTGACGTTCGGCGCGCTGACTTGCGTGCCTTGCAGGTGCACCGCGTCACCGCTCAAGGCGACGTTGCTCTGGCTGTTGAGCTGGCCACCGGTCAGGGTTTGCGAGTTTTCGTTGACCCGACCAATGTTGAAGTTACCGCTCAGATTACCGCCCTGATCGCGACTCTTCTCGCTGCTGGATTTGCTGCCGCCGCCCTTCAAACCGCCGCCGAGATTGCTGCCAGTCGCGGTGTGGGTATCAACGGCCGCTTGCAGATCGAGTTTGCCGTCAGCGTGCAGCTCAATGCCGCCGGCGCTGTCGATCTGCGTGCCTTGCTGGACCTGATTGCCACCGCTGCTCAGTTGTACCGGGCCGTTGCCGCTGATGCTCGCCACGTGAGCCTGAGTGTCAGAGGTCTGCTTGCCGGTGTGGTCAAGCTGGAAGCCAGCGCCGAGGTCGACGTTGGTGCCGTCGGTGCCCGGCAAGGTGCCGACGGTCAGCGAGCCGTTGCCGCGCAGGCTGGAGTCGCTGCTGCTCTGACGGTCGTTTGCCTGATTCAGCGCCAGATCGCCGTCAGTCTTGATGCTCACACCGCCCTGCCCGCCGTCGAAACGGCTGCCGGCGAACTGCGCATCACCGCCCACCTTGATGTTCACGCCTTGGCTGCCGGCAAAACCGCCGACCACTGCGGTGCTGCTGTCCTTGCTGCTGTAGCTGTTGCCACCCGCGCCGCTGCCGGCGACGTTCACGTCCTCGCCGGTCTTGGTGTAGACCCGCACGTCGACCTTGGCGTCCACCGAGTTATCGGTGCTGCTGTGAGTGTTGCTCGCGGCATCGGCAACCAGTTTGTCAGCGCTGATGTTGACCTTGCCGTTGCTCGCGCTGTACTGGGTGCCCTGGTCGTGCAGGGTGCCGGCGGTTTTTACCTCGACACTGCCACCGTCGAAACGGCTGACCACGGCGTTGCTGTTGTGCTCGGTCTTGTCGGCGCTGCCGTGACCGATCGCCACGTCGATACCGACGTTCGGCTGGCCAAGATTGCTCAGGGCTTCCTTGTCCGGCACCTTGCCGTTGAGCACATCCTTGACTGCACCGGCAATCGGGCGGGCGATGTCCTTGTACTCGACGTTGGCGCCGATGTCCGCCGACCAGTTGCTCTGATTATGGCTGCTGCTTTCGGTGTTGCTGGCGGCGCGGTTGTCGATCTGGTTGGCCGCGACGTTCACGCCGTTGCCAGCCTTGATCTGCGCGCCTTCGGTCAGCAGTTTGTCGGCATTGATGTTCAGGCTGCCGCTGCTTTGCACGTGGGTGGTTTGCGCGGTAGTTTTGCTGCTGCTGTCTTGCGTGGTGCTGTGGGCAAAGTCGACGCCACTGCCAGTGCGGTCGAGGCCGCCGGTGTAGTAGAAACCGCCGCCAGTACTGGAGGTGTCGGATGAGGTTTTGTGGCTGTCCTGTTCGGCCAGCAACGACACATTCTTGCCACTCAGCGTGGTATCGCCAGCAGTGGATTTGACTTCACCGCCCTTGATCGTCAGATCGCCGCCGGCCTTCACCTGCACGCTACCGCCGCTGAGGCTCGAACCTTGCTGATTGACGTCGTTACGGGTGACGGTCTGCTGCTTGTCTTCGTAGTGCACCCCGGCGCGGTATTGCTCCGGCGTTTGCTCTTTGGCGTAGGCATCGAAGCCACGGGTCTCGGTGGTCGAGCTGCTGTCGTGGCTGTTCTGCGTGGAATGCACGTTCACATCACCCGCTGCGTCCGCCGTCAGCACGCCACCAGCCTTGACCGTAGAGCCGGCCACTTCGATGTCCTTGGCGCTCTTGAGTTTGAGGTTGCTGTCGGAAACCAGCTCGCTGCGCACCGTGGTGCTGTCCCTGGAATTCTGCCGCGACTCGTCCTTGGTGATGCCGAAGAATTTGCTGTCCTTGTCGTGGTTGTTGCTGTGCGAAGTGTCCTGCACACCGTCGATCACCAGCGAACCCTGATCGCTGATCACGCTGGCCTCGGTGCCGCCACGGACCTGGCTGCCGCTGATGCGCACGTCGTCAGCCTTGACGATCAGTTTGCCGGCCGCATTGATTTTGCTGCCCTGATGCCGGGTCTGGCCCTTGTCGGCATCACCGGTCTTGCCGAAGAATCCGCCGCCAACCAGGTCGCCGGAGTAACTGTTGTTATTGCTGCGACTGGTGCGCGTGGCCGTGGTGACGTCCACTTGCTTGCCCGCCAGTTTCACATCGCCGGCGCTGTTCAGTTCGGCACCTTCGGCGCGCAACAACGCGGCGGTTTGCAGCGCGATATTGCCGCCCTTCAACTGGCTGCCGATGCTGCGCTGCTCTTCGCTGCTGTTGTTCCAGTCGGCCTTCCACAGATGCTTGCGATGGTTGCCCTGATCGGTCCGGGTGTGGCTTTCGGTGGCAGCTGTCAGGCGCAGATCACCGCCACTCTGCACATCGAGGTTTTTTGCCGCTTCAACTTTGGCCGCTTTGAGTTCGGTGTCTTTGCCGGAGGTCAGCCTGGCGTCGCGGCTGGCGACGATCTGGCTGCCGTGCTGGCGAGTTTCACTGTCGGTCTGGGTGCGATCGTAGGTTTCCCAGGTGATGCCGATGGTGCTGTTGCTCCAGTTTTCGCGCTGCTGCTGGAGCTTGCGGCTTTCGACGCTGCTCAGGGTCAGGTTGCGCTTGGCATTGACGCTGACGTCGCGACCACTGACGTCGGTGGCGGCCAGCGTCAGGTCGTTGCCGCTGTGCAGGCCGACATCACCCTGACTGCTGCGAATGCTGGCACGCGTCACTTCGAGGCTGTTGGGGATGGCTTCACCGCTGACGCTGAGATCGCCAGCGGAACGGATCTGCACGCCGTCACGCCCGGCCACTTGCACCGCACCCACACGCACGCCCGCGCCTTCGGCGGTGCTGACGATATTGATGCGCCCGGCCTGCATCGCGCCGAACAGGCTGGCGTCGATGCGTTGATCTTTGGTGTTGCCTGCCGGGTCCACGGCTTTGACCTGACCGCTGGCGTAATCGATCTGATTGCGTCCGACCGTGAGGTTCAACTGATCGCGGGCATCGATGCGGCCCTGGCTGTCGATACGCGGGGCGATCAGGTTGACCGAACCCTCGGCGTTACGCAGGCCGCCACTCTGAATCTGCAACTGACCGCTGGCGTCGCGGGTGTTCAAGGCTTGCAGTTTGCCGTCGTTCAACTCCGGACGACCGACCAGCAGACTGGCGTTCGGCGTGTTGATGAAGCTGCCGCCGTTCACCGAGATGCCGTTGGGGTTGGCCAGCACATAATCGGCCGCGCGGCCGAAGATTTCCTGGGCGCCGTTGATGGCCGAAGGGTTGCGGCTGATCACCTCGTTGAGGATCACGCTCGCCGCCTGGCCCTGCAGTTGCGGGTTGGCCGCCAGTTGCCCGGCTAGCTGCGATTGCCCGGCCTGCAAGGCGTTGTTCAGCACCAGGCCCTGACGGTCGACGTTGTAGTCGAGGAACTGGTTGTGCGACAGGCCCGAGCCGTTGGGCGCGACGATATTGACGATGGGCACGCCGCCCTGGGTCTGCAATTGCGCGGTGCCGCCGGGGCCGGGAGCCACCACCACACCGCCGGCGATGGCGCTGGGCAGGTGCACGGCGAAGAACAGGCTGGCGATCGCCCAGCGCAATTTACCCCGAGGAGAAAGATGGAATGCAAAGGTGTGTGCTGGCATAAAAACGTCTCCATGTAAGTACGGCATCACGGCGCGCGATTTAGTCTTGGCCGTGGCTGTCGCGCTCAGATCCGACGGCTGTTTGTTCACTGCATGATGAGTTTCGGTGGCGCTCATATCTGCAACCCCACGCGCATCAGCCAGGTCTCTGGCTCGTGCTGCAAACCTTTGGGGGTGTTGAGGGCGCGTTGGTAATCGACGTCCACTTGCAGATTCTTCCAGCCCAGATTCAGCCCGACGCTGGCACCGCTTAGGCGTTGGCCCTGGGCGCCGTGGTCAGCCTTGAGCCAGCCGTTGTCCAGGCCCACGCGCGGGGTGATCTGCACCGGCCAATCGCTGCGCAGCGGCAGACGCAAGGTGTTTCGCCAGATCGCGCCGCTGGCCCCGGATGCGCTGCTGACCCGATAGCCGCGCACCGCAGAATCGTCGGTGCCGAGCAACTGTTCGATGGCCGGTAACGGGTCAGGGCTGTATTGCAGATTGAGCTGGCTCTGCCACTGCCACGCTTGCGCGCCGAACTGGCCGTTGCGCCATTGGCTGAGGCCGGCGCGGTACTTGCGAAACTGCGCTTTGGGCAAATTGTTGACCGCATGATTGGCGTCGTCATCGGCGCCCAGCCAGCGCAAGCCTTGTGAGTAGCTGAAGTCGAGATTCCACACCGCACGGTCGAGCCAGAACAGATTGAGTCCGGCTTCGGCCACGGTCAGGGTCGGGCTTTGAATGCCCAGGCGAACGTTCTCCAGATAGCTGTCGACGTCCTTGTGTGCCAGTTGCAGGTTGGCGCTGAGCTGACGGCTCTGGTCGCGCCACAAAACGCGGTCGGCGCGCAGACTCAGTTGATCGGTGATGCCGGTGCTGTACAAGGTCGTGCCGGGCAGTTTGAACGGCGCGCGATATTCGGCATGGCTGGCGAACACGCTGTAGGTCCAGTAGCCGTAGGGAATCGCGTAATACAGGCTGGCGTTGCGACTGTAGCGGTCGCCCTGATTCAACGTGTCGCTGGCACTGAGGCTCAACAGATCGTTGAGCTGCAGCGGGCTGTCGAAGCTCAGGCTGACGGTATTGCGATCACGCCCGGTGCTGGCGCTGCCGAGGTTGTCCATGCCCAGGCCCAACGCCCAGCGCGACTGCCCGGAGGTGCGCGAGCGCAGGATGATTCGCGACGCGCCGGGCTGGCTGCCGGGGGCGATGTCGGCGGTCAGGTCGATCGAGCGCAAGCGGTTCAATTGATCCAGGCCCTGCTCCAGATCGCGCAGGTTCAGCGGCTGGCCGAGCATGTGCGGGAACGCGCCGCCCAGCGAAACGGGCAGGCTCTGATCGGCCAGTTCGATGGACTCGATGTAGCCCTCGTCGATCATGATGTCCAGCGACTGCCCCGCCGCCGGCGCGCTCAGCAAGTACGGGCGACTGGCGATGTAGCCTTGCTCGACGTAGATCGCGGTGATGGTCGCCAGCAAATGGTTGATCTGGCCGACGCCCATGCACGGCGCCAGCAGCGGTTTGATCCGGGCGTTGAGCTTGTTGCTGTCGATCAGCGTGACGCCACCAATGCGCGTGCCGCTTAGCGGCCAGCAGCGTTCATCGGGGGTGACGGTTTGCGGGATGGCCGGCGTGGCCGGTGCCGGACCGAACGCACCGCGCTCCAGTTGGCGCTTGCGTTGTTCCATTTGCAGTTGTTGCAGATCGCGTTGTTGCTGTTGCTGCTGGCGCAGCACTTCCTGGCCCGGCGCAACAGGATCAGCCGCTTGAATCGAGGAGGCACACACACTCAACACAAAGGCCGACAACAGCGGGCAAAGCGTGGAACGACGACGGAAAACAGCACGAAGCGAATACGGCACGCAACATCCTTGCAATCATAAAGTAGCGTAATGCCACCTCATCAATGCGAGTGATAGTCAGAGCCTTCCTACACAAATGCAAGACGCTTCCTACAACGCTTACATTTCTTAAACATTTGATTTTGCTGTGTTCAACGCTACGCCATCAGGGGTTCCCCGAGGGCTTTCATTGAGTTCTTGAAGATTTGGCCCGTATTACTGGCGCTGTCATTTAATCGAAACCGCTCCAAACCCCGAGGCCGGGTAAGCAACTGACGATTGGCACAAAAACATAATTGCCACAAAATATTACTTGCGTCATATTACAGCCGTAATAACAGCCCGTTTCCGCAGGTATTACGCCATGACCAGCATGCCCACCCTTGAGCCAGACCTGTCTGCCCCGGTCACCCCCGCCAAACCGCCACTGCGCAAACGCCTGCTGCTGACCGGCGCCGGCCTGATCGCGCTGGTGGTGGTCGGCATGTATGCCGCGCACTGGTGGGGCACCGGGCGATTTCTTGAAGAGACCGACGATGCCTACATCGGTGGCGACGTCACGGTGATCGGGCCGAAGGTCGCCGGTTACATCGAAGAAGTGCTGGTCAGCGACAACCAATCGGTCAAGGCCGGCGACGTGCTGATCCGCCTCGACGCGCGCGACTATCGTGCCAATCTCGCCAAAGCCGAAGGCGCGGTTGCCGCCGAAGAGGCGCTGCTGGCCAACCTCGACGCCACCGAGCAACTGCAGCAAGCGGTGATCGGCCAGGCCCGGGCCGGCATCGATGCCGCCGGTGCCGAAACCGCCCGCTCGCGGGATGACAATGCGCGTTACAAACGTCTGGTCAGCACCAATGCCGTGTCGGTGGAAAGCGCCCAACGCGCCGACGCGACGTTCAAGACCGCGCAAGCCCTGAGCGCTCGCGCCCAGGCTGAATTGCTCGCCGCCCAGCGCCAACTGGCGGTGATCGACACCCAGAAACAACAGGCCCGCGCCGCCCTGCAACAAGCCCGCGCCGAGCGTGATCTGGCGCAATTGAATCTCGGCTACACCGAACTGCGCGCGCCGGTCGATGGCGTGATCGGCAACCGTCGCGCACGGGTCGGCGCCTATGCCCAGGCCGGGTCGCAACAGTTGTCGGTGGTACCGGCCAGCGGTCTGTGGGTAGATGCCAATTTCAAAGAAGACCAACTGGCGCGGATGAAACCCGGGCAACGGGTGAGCATCCGCGCCGACGTACTCTCCGGCCAGGAATTCCATGGCCGCCTCGACAGCCTCGCCCCCGCCACCGGCTCGCAATTCAGCGTGCTGCCGCCGGAGAACGCCACCGGTAACTTCACCAAAATCGTCCAGCGAGTGCCGGTGCGAATCCTGCTCGATCCGGCCGACGGCGTGCTCGGGCATCTGCGGCCGGGGCTGTCGGTGACCGCTGAAGTCGACACCCGCGCACAAGCCGAAACCAGCGCCGTGGCCGTCGCGCCATGAGCACCGCCCTCACCGCCCCGGCGCAACCGTTCAATGCCGCCGACATGGCCACCGCGACCAAGGTCTTCGCCTTCGCCACCATGTGCATCGGCATGTTCATTGCGCTGCTGGACATCCAGATTGTCTCGGCGTCGTTGCGCGATATCGGCGGTGGGCTCTCGGCCGGCACCGATGAAACCGCGTGGGTGCAGACCAGTTATCTGATCGCCGAAATCATCGTGATCCCGCTGTCGGGCTGGCTGTCGCGGGTGTTCTCCACACGCTGGCTGTTCTGCGCCTCGGCCGTCGGTTTCACCCTGGCCAGCCTGCTCTGCGGCGTGGCCTGGAACATCCAGAGCATGATCGCCTTTCGTGCGCTGCAAGGCTTTCTCGGCGGTTCGATGATTCCGCTGGTGTTCACCACCGCGTTCTTTTTCTTCACCGGCAAACAACGGGTGATCGCCGCCGCAACCATCGGTGCGGTGGCGTCGCTGGCGCCGACCTTGGGGCCGGTGATCGGCGGCTGGATCACCGACATTTCCTCATGGCACTGGCTGTTCTACATCAACCTGGTGCCGGGAATTTTCGTTGCGGTGGCCGTGCCGATGCTGGTGAAAATCGACCAGCCGGAGCTGGCGCTGCTCAAGGGCGCGGACTACCTGAGCATGGTGTTTCTCGCGCTGTTTCTCGGCTGCCTGGAATACACCCTCGAAGAAGGCCCGCGCTGGAACTGGTTCAGCGATCAAACGATTCTGACCACGGCATGGATCAGCGGTCTGGCGGGTCTGGCCTTCATCGGGCGCACCTTGCACGTGGCCAATCCGATCGTCGATCTGCGCGCACTCAAGGATCGCAACTTTGCCTTAGGCTGTTTCTTTTCCTTTGTCACCGGGATCGGCCTGTTCGCGACGATTTACCTGACCCCGCTGTTTCTCGGACGGGTGCGTGGCTACAGCGCGCTGGACATTGGTCTGGCGGTTTTTTCCACCGGGGTGTTCCAAATCATGGCGATTCCGCTGTACGCCTTTCTCGCCAATCGCATGGATCTGCGCTGGATCATGATGATCGGCCTGGGCTTGTTTGCCGTGTCGATGTGGGAGTTCAGTCCGATCACCCACGACTGGGGTTCCGCTGAGTTGATGCTGCCGCAAGCGCTACGCGGAATTGCCCAGCAACTGGCAGTGCCGCCGGCAGTGACGCTGACTTTGGGAGGTTTGGCACCGGCGCGCTTGAAGCACGCTTCGGGGCTGTTCAACCTGATGCGTAATCTGGGCGGCGCCATCGGCATTGCCGCGTGCGCGACCATTCTCAATGACCGCACCAACCTGCACTTCACCCGCCTGGCTGAGCATCTGAACAGCAGCAACGAGGCGATGAATCAGTGGCTGGCGCAGGTCGGTGGCAACCTGGCGACACTGGGTCAGAGCGGTGACGTCGGCGTCACCGCCAGCCTGCGTCAACTGTGGCTGCTGACTTACCGCGAGGCGCAGACCCAGACCTATGGCGACACCTTTTTGATGATCATGCTGTGCTTCATCATCGCCACGGCGATGGTGCCCTTGATGCGCAAGGTACAACCACCGGCCGCGCCGAGTGCGGATGGGCATTGATCCATATCTGCAATGCATGCCCACTGTAGGAGTGAGCCTGCTCGCGATGGCGCCAGTTCATTCAACATTAATGTTGAACGGTTAATCGCTATCGCGAGCAGGCTCACTCCTACAAAAGATTGTGTCTGGGGCTTAGAGCTGCGGGGTTTTGCGGAAGCCCACGGCCAGACGGTTCCAGCTGTTGATGGTGTTGATTGCCACGCTCAGGTCGACCATTTCCTTGGGCGTGAATTGCGCCGCGACGATGTCGTAGTCTTCGTCCGGGGCGTGGGTCAGGCTCAGTTGGGTCAGCGATTCGGTCCACAGCAGCGCAGCACGTTCGCGCTCGGTAAAGAACGGCGCTTCACGCCACGCGGTGACGGCGAACAGTCGACGCGGGGTTTCGCCGCCCTTGATCGCGTCAGCGGTGTGCATGTCGATGCAGAACGCACAGCCGTTGATCTGCGAAGCGCGCAGCTTGACCAGTTCGACCAGGGTCTTTTCCAGCGGCAGTTTCGAGACCGCGGTTTCCAGGGCGATCATCGCTTTCAGGGCGTCTGGGGAGGCGGTGTAGAAATCGGTACGAGCTTTCATGATTGAGTTTCCGGGGCCAGTGAATGTGTGACTAAGGTAGTCCCGCACTTGCCCCGGACAAATAGCCAATCTCCCGGAAGACGAGTAGACCACCCTGTCACACGCGATTGCGCAACCAGTGCAGGAACCCGGTTTTCGCCACCACGGTCGGCACGTCCTGGGTCAGGCTCTGGGCCTTGTGCAGGCGATAGTCGAGCAAGGCTTTCATCGCCTCGTTGATGTCGTGGCGGGCATCCAGGCACGGCTTCAGATAGGTCTTCTCGATGCGGTACAGCGCACAGAAGGTTTTCGCCGCGAAGGTCGCCGGCACAGACGAATCGGAGAGGATGCCGGCCTCGCCGATCACCTCCCCCGGCCCCATGCGCCCGGATTCGAACGGGCTGCCATGGCGAGTCAAGGTCACGCTGACAACGCCCGATTCGATGATGAACAAATGATCGCTGACCTCCCCGGCCTCCAGGATCGCTTCCCCGGCGCGGAAGGTTTGCAGGGTCATGTTCTGGCTGAAGGTGTCTTTCTCTTCCTGGCGCAGGGTGGAGAAAATCGGCGAACTGTCGAGCAGCGCCCGTGGCCGCGACAGGCCGCTTGGCGCATTCGGTTCCACGCTCGACAACAGATTGACCCCGGACGCCTGCAAGTGCCGGTAAGCGAGATCGAACAGCTGATTGCGCACCGAGCGTTTCTGATCCATCGACGAGACAAAACCGCTGATCTCATATTCCGCGCCGGCGCTGCTGGAGCTCTTGAGCGCGACGCTTGGCGAGGGATTGTCCAGCAGCGGACGGCAGCCCTGCATCGCCCGTTCCAGCGCGTCGATCACCGTATTGGGCCGGGCATGCGGGCTGACCTGGACACTGACAGCCACCCCGAACATGTTGCTCGGACGGCTGAAGTTGATGATCTTGGCCTTGGCCGCCAGCGAGTTGGGAATCACCGCCATGCTGCCCTGACTGGTCTGTAGACGCGTGGCGCGCCAGTCGATGTCGATGACCCGGCCTTCGGTGCCATCGATCGAAATCCAGTCATCGATCTGATAGGGCTTGGTGGTGTTGAGCACGATCCCGGAAAACACATCGCTGAGGGTGCTCTGCAACGCCAGACCGACGATGATCGCCAAGGCCCCGGACGTCGCCAGCACACCTTTGACCGGCAGATCCAGCACGTAGGCCAGGGCCGCGATAATCGCGATCAGGAAAATCACCGCACCGAGCAGATCCTGCAACAGCCGCCCGGTGTGCCCGACCCGCTGCATCATCACCGCACCGATCAGCACGGTCAGGGTGCGCGCGCCAAACAGCCACCAGCCGATCTGCAAGCCGGTCGCCGCCAGGTGCAGCGGCACGTTGTCGGCCCACGGCGCCGGCTCCATCGGATTCAGGCCTTCGTTGAACAACAGCACGCTGAACAGGCTGAAAATCAGCACCCGCACCAGCAGCTTCCACTCGCTGCCACGGGAGCTGATCAGGCGCCACAGCCCGAGATCGAGGAGGATCAGGATCAACGCGCAAAACAACGGATGTTCGGTCAAAAAAGACAACATCAAAGCACTCCGACAGGGCCCGGTCGCGAGAAGATCGCACAGATTGGGCAAGTGTAGGAGTAATTGATTTCAGAGGCAGAACACCAGCACAAAAACACCGGAAAACCCCTGTGGGAGCGAGCCTGCTCGCGAAGGCGGTGGATCAGTCAGACATGCATTGACTGGCACTGCGCTTTCGCGAGCAAGCCCGCTCCCACAGGGGTGAAATTTACCCGTGCATCCGGCCAAAACGTCCCGACTGGAAGTCGGCGAATGCCTGATGAATTTCCTGCTCGGTGTTCATCACGAACGGGCCATGGCCGACAATTGGTTCGTCGATTGGCTCGCCGCTGAGCAACAACACCACCGCATCTTCACTGGCCTCAAGGGTCAACTGACGGCCGTCGCGCTCGAACAGCACCAACTGCCCGACACCTGCGGTTTCCACACCGTTGATCTGCACCGAACCTTTCAACAGCACCAGCGCGGTGTTGCGTCCCTCGTGCAGATCGAGCGTCAGCAACTTGCCGGCATTGAGCCGCAGGTCCCAGACGTCGATCGGCGTGAAAGTGTGCGACGGGCCTTTATGCCCATCGAACTCACCAGCGATCAGCCGCAGCCGGCCGGCATCGTCCTTCAGCGCGATATTGGGAATATCGCCGTCGAGAATGGTCTGGTAGCCGGGCGCAGCCATTTTGTCCTTGGCCGGCAGGTTGACCCACAGCTGCACCATTTCCAGCTTGCCGCCGGTTCTGGCGAAATCATCCGAGTGGAACTCCTCGTGGAGGATCCCGGATGCAGCGGTCATCCACTGCACGTCGCCGGGGCCGATGGTACCGCCGCTGCCGGTGGAGTCGCGGTGCTGCACTTCGCCGTCGTAGACGATGGTCACCGTTTCAAAACCACGGTGCGGGTGCTGGCCGACGCCGCGACGCTCAGTGGTCGGGGTGAATTCGGCCGGGCCTGCGTGATCGAGCAGCAGGAACGGGCTGATGTGTTTGCCCAGGTTGTCATAGGAAAACAGGGTGCGCACCGGGAAACCATCGCCGACCCAATGGCCGCGAGGGCTGGTGTAGATACCGATGATGTTTTTCATGGTTGCCTCCAGAAAAGGTGGGTGACGCAATGGATTAAGCTTAAATCCATAGCGTTTTTAGGACTAGACGGCAAAAACCGGCTTTAGCGTTCCATTTATAGAACAGTCCCACCGTTGAATCTCGATCCTTGCGGGAGCGGGCTTGCTCGCGAAGGGGCCGGTCCAGACAACACCACTATCGGGAAAGATTCATGACTTCTGCTCAACAGTGCTTTGCCCCAGCAGCGGTTTTTCCCAAGCACACAGACGCGGATACTCCTGCCCATTCCCACTGCAACCCTGGAGTCATCAATGTCTGTTCCCGCTTTTGGTCTGGGTACGTTTCGCCTGCAAGGTCAGGTGGTCATCGATTCGGTGCGCACCGGCCTTGAACTCGGTTACCGCGCCATCGACACCGCGCAGATCTACGAGAACGAAGCCGAGGTCGGCCAGGCCATCGCCGCCAGCGGCATTGCTCGCGAAGAGCTGTTCATCACCAGCAAGATCTGGATCGCCAACTTCGCCAAGGATCGTCTCATCGACAGCCTCAAGGAAAGCCTGCAGAAATTGCAGACCGACTACCTCGACCTGACGCTGATCCACTGGCCGTCGCCGGAAGATCAGGTGCCAGTCGCCGAATTCATGGGCGCGCTGCTCGAAGCCAAGCGTCTGGGCCTGACCCGGCAGATCGGGGTGTCCAACTTCACCATCGAGCTGATGCAACAGGCCATCGCCGCGGTTGGCGCGGAAAACATCGCCACCAACCAGATCGAACTGCACCCGTACCTGCAAAACCGCAAAGTGGTCGAGTTCGCCCGCAGCCAGGGCATCCAGATCACCTCCTACATGACCCTTGCCTATGGCGAAGTGCTGAAGGATCCGGTGATTCAGCAGATCGCTGATCGCCTGCAAGCGACCCCGGCGCAAGTCACCCTGGCCTGGGCGATGCAGTCGGGTTACGCGGTGATTCCATCGTCGACCAAACGCGCCAACCTGCAGAGTAACCTCGGCGCCACCACGCTGACCCTGAGCGAATCCGACATGGCGCTGATCGCCGGTCTGGAGCGCGGCCATCGCCTGACCAGCCCGAAAGGCATTGCCCCGCGGTGGGATTGATCGCTCAGTCCTGAAGCCGCTGCGCGAGGCCGAGCATGGCCCTGCGCAGCGCATCCGCCGAGCGGTGGACAGCCAGGGTTTCGGCGTCGCGGCACGCCTGTTCGAGATCGCTGCACGCCGCCGCCACCCGCGCGGCACCGACCATTTGCGCACCGCCCTTGATGTGATGCGCCAGGGTGCTTAATTCGCTCAGATCCTGTGGCTGGCGCGCAGCGTCCAGCCGTTGCAGATCGTCGTGCAGACTGCGCAACACTTGTTCGCGCAGGCGCTGCATCACTGCAGGATTGTCCCCGGCCATCTGTTCAAGCGCGCTCAGGTCGATCTCGGGCAACGGCGGTGCCGGGTCCGACAGCTGGTCACCGTCACCGCGACTGGCCGCCTTCAATGCCTGTTGCAGATCGTGCAAGCGAATCGGCTTGAACAGACAATCGTCCATGCCGGCCTCAAGACAACGGACTTTCTCCTCGACCTGCGCATTGGCAGTGAAGCCGAGGATCAGGCAGCGTGCCCGACCGCTCGCCGCCTCTTCTTCACGAAGTGTCCGAGCGAGTTCGTAACCGTTGCGCCGGGGCATGTTGCAATCGGTGATCAGCACATCGAAAGCCTGTGTTCGCCAGCGCTGCAAGCCCAGCTCACCATCCTCGACATCGACCGTAGCGTGGCCCAGTTCACTCAGTTGCCGGCACAGGAGCAAGCGGTTGACCGGATGATCGTCCACCACCAGCACGCTCAGCGAACGCGCTGGCGTGTCCGCCACTTGCGGGCCTGCCGTCTCGGGTTCGAGCGCGGTCAACAGCGGCAACTGCAGGTTTACCTCAACCCGCGTTCCATGCCCCGGCTCGCTGTCCAGGTGCAGTGTGCCACCCATCATTTCGCAGAGGTTACGGCTGATCACCAGGCCCAGTCCCGAGCCGCTACGCGCTGACTGGCCCTGGTTAGCGGCCTGGACGAACGGACTGAACAGGCGTTTGCGGTCATCGGCACTGATGCCGATTCCGCTGTCTGCGATCACCACCGCGACCGCCAGGATCCCGGACGGCATCGCAGAGCATGACAAACGCAGGCTCACCTGACCCTGCTCGGTGAACTTGATCGCGTTGCTCAACAGGTTTGACAGCACTTGCTTGAAGCGTGTCGGGTCGAGCATGACGTCGACGTCACTGTGCGCATCCAGTTCGACCTGCCACAGCAGGCGTTTCTCCCGCGCCAGCCCTTCGAATACGCGGCACACCGCGATCACTTGTTCGCGCAGATTGGCCCGCTGCGGCGCGAGGGACAAATGCCCGGACTCGATACGTGCGATATCGAGAATGTCACCGATCAACGCCAGTAATTGCTGGCCGGCACCGGACGCGACCTCGATTGCCAGCTTGTCGGTGACGCCCTCCTCGGCACGCTTGAGGGCCATTTCGAGCATGCCGATCAGGGCATTCATCGGCGTGCGGATTTCATGGCTCATGGTCGCCAGAAACGTAGTCTTGGCCCGATTGGCGTCGTCGGCGGCATCCTTGGCCTGCTGCAACTGGTGCAGCCACTGCTGACGCTGACGCAGCTGCGAGCGCTGAAAACCGATCCAGGCCAAGGCCAGCAACAGCAGCCCTGCCGCACCGGCAAACGCCAGCAGGATTTCGCGGCGATGACGCTGCCAGTAGCTCTCTTCCACGACCACGTCATGGCTCCAGCGCTCGACCAGTTCGTCCATCTGCTGCGGCGCGATGCTCAGCAACGCCTTGTTCAGAATCGTGTGCAGCGACGTATCCTGCGCTGCGGTCGCCAGCGCAATGCGTGCCGGCTGATCGCCGATCGTGTTGGTGATGCGCAGGCGTTCGCGATAATGGCGGGCGATCAGAAAACGCGCCACCAGCAGTGAGCTGACCGTCACGTCGGCCTGGCCTTTGGCGATCTGCTCCATGCCCTCGGCCGGGCTGCGCACCTCCACCAGGCGAATCCCGGGCACCTGCTGCAGAATAAAGTCGTGCAATGGATGACCGCGATAAATCGCCAGCCGCTTGCCCGGCAGATCGGCGAGGCTGCGCGGGCTGCCGGCCGTCGTCGCGCTGACCAGCACAAACGGATTGTTCAGATAGGCACGGGTGAATTGCAGCTCGGTTTCCCGTTCGCTGCTCGGGGTCACCACCGGCAACACGTCGAGTTCACCGGCCTTGAGCTGCTCGATCTGGCGGTCCAGCGAACGCCCCCGAACCACTTCGAATTGCAGCCCGCTGCGCTGACTGATCAGGTTGAGCAATTGCGCCGATAACCCGTTGAATCGCCCGTCGGCATCAAAAAATGTCAGCGGTGCGAAATCCTCGATCACCCCGACCCGCACCCGCGGATGTTGCTCCAGCCACTGCAGCTCGCTGGCACTGAGGCGCACCTGCGACTGCGCGGCCATTTGCGCGCGCCCTGCGCTCCAGCGCTGCTCGATCAGTTGACGACGCTCCATGGGAATCGCCGCCAGCGCCTTGTCGATAATGCGTTTGAGGCGCACCTCACTGCGCAGCAGGGCGAAACCGAAGGGATTGGCATCCAGGCCCGAGGGCCCGGCCAGTTGCAGGTCATTGCGGTAATTGGTGTTGATCAGGTAATTGGCACTGATCAGATCGCCGAGATAGCCGTCATCGACACCAAACGCTACCGCACCCAGCGCATCCATTGCCGAGGAGTAACGCTGCACCTTCGCGTCGGGGTAGAACGCCTGCACGCTGGTCAGCGGCAGATAGTCCTCGACCATGGCGATGCGTTTGCCTGCCAGGTCGGCCGGCAACGTTTCGTCGAGCCGGGTCACCAGCATCGGTTGGTCTTCGGCGTAGGGGCGCGACAAGATGAAATCCGCATCGGCCAGCTCGAAATTGTTCGAGGTGCCCAGCAGATCGAGTTCGCCGCGCTTGAGTGCGCTCATCACCGCGTCGCGGTTGGCGTAGCGTTGCACCTCGATCCGCACCCCGAGCAGTTGCGCCAGCAACTCGGCATAGTCGGCGGTGAGACCTTCCAGCTCCTGCCGATTCCGCGTGATCTCGAACGGTGGATAATCGGGCCCGGAAATCCCCATGCGCAACGTCGCATGGCGGCGTAGCCACTGTTGATCCTGGGGGTCGAGCGGGACTTGAATGTTCTCCAGTGCTGCCTGGCTCAACAACTCCAGAGGCTGCGGCGACTCACTGGCCCAGCAGGTGGCGGTGAAGCTCAACCAGAGCACGCACCACCAGCGTCGCAGATTCACTGTGCTACTCAGATCAAATCGTTGCGCTTGGCGAATTCGCGCAAGTACACCGCTGACTTTGAGTGCAGACCCAGCTTTTTTATCAAGCGGGTTTTGTAGGTGCTGACGGTCTTGTGGCTGAGGAACATTTCAGCGGCGATTTTCTTGTTGGGCTTGCCCAGAGCCAACTGCACGAGAATGTTCAGTTCTCGGTTGGAGAGCTCGTCGATCAGCTGTTTTTCGCTGCGGTGCGACGGGGTCGACACAGAGCCGCTATCAGGCAGTGCAGCAAAATAGGAGTAGCCCGACATCAGCGCCTGGACAGCCTTGTGCAATTGCAGCAACTGGTTGGTTTTAGCCACGTAACCCATGGCGCCACTACGCAGACAGCGATCCTGATAGTGCAGCGGATCCTGAGAAGTAAAAATCAGCACCCTGCATTCGGGGTCGTTGGCCTTGAGCCGCTCCAGCGCTTCCAGTCCACCCACCCCCGGTAACTTGAGATCAAGTATCACCAGTTCCGGTTTGTGCTCACGGCTAAGCTCCAGGGCTTCGCTGGCGTTCGATGCTTCGTGAATCACCTTGAATCTTTCGGCTTCGAGTACGAGTTTCACGGCAGCCCTTACCACCGGATGATCGTCGACGATCAGCGCTGACTTCATGACCGCTCCCAGTGCAAAAACAGGACGATGGCGCCACCGGCATCAGCTGTTACTCACCGGGTTGGCTGCGCAAAGACTGTTACACGGGAAGCAAAGCGTATCTACCTGTCAGATCTGACAGTTGCGCGAAAGGATAATCCATGCTCAGGCCCGGCGTTGCGCGGCTGGCGCCGGGTTCCAGGCATTTACTGCGCACAACGGGGCAACGTCGACCCGCGCCATCAGGTGCTTGATCGCGGCCGCATTGGGCAAGGCGACATGGCTGATCTGCAGGTTTTCCTGAGCGAAACCGGCGGGTGTCAGCGCCGGTGCCGTGGGTTCGTTATAGATCAGGACGTGGCGCACCTGCGGGTTGTTGAGGAAAAACCCCTGCAGGTCCAGCGATCCGGCCGCCAGCTCGGCGTTGATGACTACAACGTCGAACGGTGCGCAGCCGTAGTCCACCAGGGTCAGCAGCTCAAACAGACTCTGTACCGGAGCAACCCGGAAGTATTCGAGGCCATTGAACAGGCGCTCGATTTTCATCCGGTGAAAATGCTGCGAATCGGCAATCAGGATACGCAGGGCTTTATTGATCATGCTCGATCTCGTGAGGTGGATGGGTGCGCCAAGACTACGCAAGCCTCAGGAGCAGTTCTGTAGGACTTTTCCTAAAAAACCGGTCATTCATCCGCACCCATGAGCCATGCCGAATGGCTGCCCGACGTTGTGGCCTTATTCGGTGGTACTCGGACTCCAGAACGCCTGCACCACCAGCGCTGAAGTCGAGATCCGCGCCACCAGCGCATCGAGTTCATCGCCGTCGACCGAAGTGGTCGCCAGCGTGGCTTCTATCTCGATTTCGTCGGCACCGAAGGCGTGCACATCGACGTCGCTGGCCGGGTAGTTGCTGCGTTCCAGCTCGGCTTCGAGCAGGGCGAACACGGCTTTCTGCTGCGAGCGCCGGGCGATCACGTAAACGATGTTGGTGACTTCGGCCGAGACCACGTCCAGTGGCTGGCGGTTGATGTTGTTGACGATCGGCCGCAGCAAGGTGTTGGCGGCCAGAATGAACAGCGTGCCGAGCACCGCTTCGGCCAGCAGGTCGGCACCGGCGCAGGCGCCAACGGCGGCTGACGTCCACAAGGTCGCGGCGGTGTTGAGGCCGCGCACGTTGCCTTCTTCGCGCATGATCACCCCGGCACCGAGAAAGCCGATGCCGGAAACCACGTAGGCGACCACCCGCACCGCGCCTTCAGCACCGCCGAGACGGTTGGCCATGTCGACGAAAATTGCCGCGCCGACCGCCACCAGCACGTTGGTGCGCAGGCCGGCGGTGCGTTGCCGGTACTGGCGCTCGAAACCGATCAGGCCACCGAGGATGAACGCTGCGCTGAGGCTGACCAGCGTGTCGAGCAAAGAAGTCAGGTTGAGGTTGTTGATGGCTTGCATAGTCTTGTCCTTGAAAACATCCGAATCCCCTGTAGGAGTGAGCCTGCTCGCGATAGCGGTGTGTCAGTCGTTGAAATTTTGACTGACGGATTGCCATCGCGAGCAGGCTCACTCCTACAGAGGGAACAGCGTTGTCCTGTTGTTATTGCCAGCCGAACCGGCGGATGTAGAAGCCTTTCACCGCCTGGGTCAGCGCCATGTACGCCAGCAGGATCATCGGCAGGAACACGAAGTACATCGACGGCAGCGCCTGCAGTTTGAAGTAGTTGGCCAGCGGCCCCATCGGCAGGAAGATCCCGACCGCCATGATGATCCCGGTCATCACCAGCAACGGCATGGCTGCACGGCTTTGCAGGAACGGAATCTTCGGCGTGCGGATCATGTGCACGATCAGCGTCTGGGTCAGCAGCCCCACCACGAACCAGCCGGACTGGAACAGGGTCTGGTGATCCGGGGTGTTGGCATCGAACACATACCACATCAAGGCGAATGTCAGGATGTCAAAGATCGAACTGATCGGGCCGAAGAACAGCATGAAGCGCCCGACATCCGCCGGCTGCCAGCGTTGCGGCTTTTTCAGCATCTCGTCATCGACGTTGTCGAACGGAATGGCGATCTGCGAAATGTCGTAGAGCAGGTTCTGTACCAGCAGGTGCATCGGCAGCATCGGCAGGAACGGAATGAACGCACTGGCCACCAGCACCGAGAACACGTTGCCGAAGTTCGAGCTGGCGGTCATCTTGATGTACTTGAGCATGTTGGCGAAGGTCCGCCGCCCTTCGAGCACGCCCTCCTCCAGCACCATCAGGCTCTTTTCCAGCAGGATGATGTCGGCGGCTTCCTTGGCGATGTCCACCGCACTGTCCACCGAGATCCCGATGTCGGCGGTACGCAGCGCCGGCGCATCGTTGATGCCGTCGCCCATGAAACCGACCACATGACCGTTACCCTTGAGGATGCGCACGATGCGTTCCTTGTGCGATGGCGTCAGCTTGGCGAACACGTTGGTTTTTTCTACCGCCACGGCCAGCTCGGCGTCGCTCATGCGCTCGACATCGTTGCCCAGCAGCAAGCCCTGTTGCGCCAGACCGACTTCGCGGCAAATCTTCGCGGTCACCAGTTCGTTGTCACCGGTCAGCACTTTGACCGCCACGCCGTGCTCGGCCAAAGCCTTGAGTGCCGGCGCAGTGCTTTCCTTCGGTGGATCAAGAAACGCCACGTAACCGATCAGCGTCAGTTCCTGCTCATCGGCCAGGCTGTAAGTGTCGCGACCTTCCGGCATCGAGCGGGCAGCCACTGCCACCACGCGCAAGCCTTCAGCGTTGAATGCTGCGGTGACCTGACGAATCCGGGTCAGCAATTCATCGCTCAAGGCTTCCTCGACGTCACCGTGCTGCACACGGGTGCACACCGCCAGCACTTCTTCCACTGCGCCTTTGCAGATCAGCAGATGCGGCTCGCCACGCCCCTCGACCACCACCGACATGCGCCGGCGGTTGAAGTCGAACGGGATCTCATCGACCTTGCGAAATGCCGTGCCGACCTTCAGTTCACGATGGATTTCCACGTGGTCCAGCACCGCCACGTCGAGCAGGTTTTTCAGCCCGGTCTGGTAGTAGCTGTTGAGGTAGGCCTTTTCCAGCACGTCATCGGAGTCTTCACCCCAGACATCGACATTGCGCGCGAGGAAGATCTTGTCCTGGGTCAGGGTGCCGGTCTTGTCGGTGCACAGCACGTCCATGGCGCCGAAGTTCTGAATCGCGTCCAGACGCTTGACGATGACCTTTTTGCGCGACAGGAACACCGCACCTTTGGCCAGGGTCGAGGTGACGATCATCGGCAGCATTTCCGGGGTCAGGCCCACGGCAATCGACAGCGCAAACAGCAGCGCTTCGGTCCAGTCGCCCTTGGTGAAACCGTTGATGAACAGCACCAGCGGCGCCATGACGAACATGAAGCGGATCAGCAGCCAGCTGACTTTGTTCACGCCCAGCTGGAACGAGGTTACCGCGCGGTCAGTCGCGCCGACCCGCTGCGCCAGCGCGCCGAAATAGGTGCTGTTGCCGGTGGTGAGAATCACCGCCACCGCCGTACCGGACACCACGTTGGTGCCCATGAACAGAATGTTCTCCAGCTCCAGCGGATTGCGCGTGTCGCGGTCGGCCTGACGGGCGAATTTTTCCACCGGCATCGATTCACCGGTCATCGCCGCCTGGCTGACGAACAGGTCCTTGGCGCTGAGCACTCGGCAGTCGGCAGGAATCATGTCGCCGGCGGACAGCACGATCAGGTCGCCCGGCACCAGCTGCTTGATCGGCAGTTCGATGCGCAGCTCGTCGCGGCGCATCACCGTGGCGGTGTTGCTGACCATCGCCTTGAGCGCGTCGGCGGCCTGGTTGGATTTGCTTTCCTGCCAGAAGCGCAGCAGCGTCGACAGCACCACCATGGAGAAAATCACCGTGGCGGCTTTCAGGTCTTCGGTCAGCCACGAGATCACCGCCAACAGAGTCAGCAGCAGGTTGAACGGGTTTTTGTAGCAGTGCCACAGGTGGATCCACCATGGCAGCGGCTGCTCGTGCTCGACTTCGTTGAGGCCGTACTGCGCACGCAGGGCGTCGACTTCAAAGTCAGTCAAACCGTCGGTGTGAGTGCCCAGCGACGACAGCAGCTCACCGCTGTCGCGCTGGGCCGCATCGACCAGGGTGTTGGCCAGGGTGGGCGGCACTTCACGGCTGACCGTGGTGTCGGTGATCGATTCCAGCAGCGCCAGACGGCGGAAGTGCCGGGCGATGTGGCGTGTACGCAGGAAGCCTGCGAAAAATTCCTTGAGCGTAAGTTTCATGGCTGTTGCCCCTATGGTCAGCCGGGAAACCGTCGAGCAGGTACGACCGCGCCTCGTACGCCGGAAAATCCGGCACGGCAAGGCTTGGCGCGCCGATCACAAAGGACAGGCGTGTCGATAGGTTTGCGATCACGACCACACGGTCGAAACCACGCACATTCAGTGTGGATGAGAAGGACGTCGGGACATGGTCTCAACTGACCATGATCGGGATGCCGCTGCTCGCTTTACGGCGAGACAACGGCAGAGAAAGGCTGCGCGTTATCTTGCCGAGAATCTGCCGGTTACCGAGACCGGCCGACAACTGTCACTCGAACAAGTACCCACTGTGGGTCTCCGCTATTGATGAAAACGCGCGAAGCTTACGCCTCGATGATTTGAGAGTAAACCCGCAAAAGGAAGTGTGTCGGGGAATGTGGCGGGTGTTCAGGAAGGGTTCAGGATTCAGATTTTTCGCCGGCCTTCAGGGCCCTATCGCGGGCAAGCCCGCTCCCACAAGAATCTCCAGTGAATACAAGTTTTGCATCCGACACAGATCTTGTGGGAGCTGGCTTGCCAGCGATTGCGGTGTATCAGGCAAAGCAGATTCAGCTGGCAGTCGCCAACAACAGATCCGCCACCGAACGATGCCCACGGTTCTTGCCATGCTCATACAGCGAGCCGGCAATCTCGTCAGCACGCACCGGCAACACCGACAGCAACGTATCACTCAGACCATGGCTGGCCTGGCAGAAGCCCTGCATGTACAGACCGGCCTTGCAGCGTTCGTCGGTGATCAGTTTGTAGTTGCGATCGACCTCGAAATCACCGAGGTATTCTTCCAGCGGTGCCAACAGTTTGCGGTGCATCTGCCGCTCGTAACCGGTGGCCAGGACCACGGCGTCATAGAGGCGCACGGTGACTTCGCCGGTGGCGTTGTTGCGCACCGCCAGTTCGATGCCGCGCTCGGTGGCGGTGGCACTTTCCACTGTGGTCAGGGTACGGAACGCATGACGGGCGATGCCCGAGACTTTCTGCCGATAGAAGATGCCGTAGATGCGCTCGATCAGGTCGATGTCGACCACTGAGTAGTTGGTGTTGTGGTACTCGTTGACCAGCCGCTCACGCTCGGCGCTGTTTTGCTGGAACACCAGATCGGTGAACTCCGGGGAGAACACTTCGTTGACGAACGGGCTGTCATCCGCAGGCTTGAGGGCCGAACCGCGCAGGATCATGTCGACCTGCACCGACGGGAACGAATCGTTCAGATCGATAAAGGCTTCCGCCGCGCTCTGCCCGCCGCCGATGATCGCGATGCTCATCGGCTGGTTGTTCACACACGGCTGTCTGGCCATCTGCGACAGATACTGCGAGTGATGGAACACGCGGCTGTCACCCTTCAGCGCCTTGAACGCCTCCGGAATACGCGGTGTGCCGCCGGCGCTGACCACCACCGAACGCGCAGTGCGCACCAACTGCTGGCCTTCGCTGTCGCGGGAGATCACGCGCAGCGCTTCAACCTGATGGTTGTGCAGCACCGGTTCGATGGTCAGCACTTCTTCGCCATAGCGGCTCTGCTCGGTGAACTGCCCGGCGACCCAGCGCAGGTAGTCGTTGTACTCCATGCGGCACGGGTAGAAGGTGCCAAGGTTGATGAAGTCCACCAGACGGCCGTGAGCCTTCAGGTAATTGACGAACGAGTACGGGCTGGTCGGGTTGCGCAGGGTCACTAGATCCTTGAGGAAGGAAATCTGCAATTCGCTTTGGGTCGACAGGGTGTTGCCGTGCCAGCTGTAGTTGGCCTGCTTGTCGAGGAACAGCACATCCAGCTCGCCGTGGGTCGGGCCGCGCTCTTGCAGAGCGATGGCCAGCGCCAGGTTCGAAGGGCCGAAACCGACGCCGATCAGGTCGTGAACGATGGGCGATGCAATTGCCTGAGTCATTTCCAGTGTCCTCTGGATGAACCCCTCAACAAGGGGAAAGGAGAGCCTAAGTGACCCGACTGGCCTTGAGCAGGACAGCAGGTCGTCTGTTGAGTAGGAACGAGGACAGTGAAATAAAATTTAGCGATGGCGGCTCAATGGGCATCCCATTGCTTGATGCGCAGACGGCAATGCTTCATCGCATTGACGATGTGTTTTTCCACCAGTGCCTTGGAAATTCCCAGCTGTTCGGCAATCTGCGGGTGCGACAGGCCTTCGATCTTGCGCAGCAGAAAACTGTCGCGGCACAGCGGCGATAATTCCGCCAGGGCGCGCTGGAGCATCTCCAGACGCTGGCCGTGATCGAGAGTGCCATGGGGCGACGGGGTGAAATAGCGCTCTTCGCTGTCGAGCACTTCCAGTGGCTCGACCTGGCGCAAGGCGTTGCGCCGATGATCGTCGATCACCAGATTCAACGCAGTGCGATAAAGAAAGGCTCGGGGCTGCTCGATGGGCGTGTCGCTGGAGCGTTCCAGAACCCGCACATAAGCGTCATGCACCACATCTTCGGCGACCTGACGGTTGCCGAGCTTGGCGTTCAGGAAACACACCAGCTCGCGATAGTAGTTTTCCAACATGACTCCCGGCCGCATCGATGCGGATTCGATCCTTGAGCACACTGATCGACGGCCCGCGAACACGGGTAGCAAGATAGTGGCAACTGAGGTGCGTAATTTATAGTAATTCTCATATAGATTTAAAGTGGCGTTTGTCGTTGCCCGCTAAATAGTGCCGTTCCATACCTGTAACATCCTGTGTCTTCGCTTAAATTCCCCCGCGCATTCATCGTTTACAGGACAGCTCCCCGTGTCTGTCGCGCCCTGCGACAGCGTTCTGCGGCTGCGCGCTGTGGCGTGCAGCCGGACAACGGGCCGAATTCCACTGGCCGGAACCCTGCATGAAACGTCCCCGCCCCGCTCGACGCGCCCTGCTCGCAGTCCTTTGTCTGATTCCTGTTGTTGCCTACGCCGCATGGCAAATCATGCCTCCGGGACGCGACCGTTTTGCCACCGTGCAAGTCAGTCGTGGCGACATCGAAAGCAGCGTCACCGCACTGGGCACCCTGCAACCGCGCCGATATGTCGATGTCGGTGCGCAGGCCTCCGGGCAGATCCAGAAAATTCATGTCGAAGTCGGTGACGTGGTCAAGGAAGGTCAACTGCTGGTGGAGATTGATCCGTCCACGCAGAAGGCCAAACTCGACGCCGGGCGCTTCTCGATCGAAAACCTCAAGGCGCAATTGCAGGAGCAGCGCGCCCAGCATGAACTGGCGCGGCAGAAATATCAGCGCCAGCAGAATCTCGTGGCCGGCGGCGCCACCCGTGAAGAAGACGTGCAAACCGCCCGCGCCGAACTGAAAGCCACTCAGGCGCGCATCGACATGTTCCAGGCGCAGATCCGCCAGGCTGAGGCGAGCCTGCGCAGCGATCAGGCCGAACTCGGCTACACGCGGATCTACGCGCCGATGGCCGGCACCGTGGTTGCCCTCGACGCCCGCGAAGGCCAGACCCTCAACGCGCAACAGCAGACGCCGCTGATCCTGCGCATCGCCAAGCTGTCACCGATGACCGTGTGGGCCGAGGTTTCCGAGGCCGACATCGGTCACGTCAAACCGGGAATGACCGCCTACTTCACCACCCTCAGCGGTGGCCAGCGGCGCTGGAGCAGCACCGTGCGGCAGATTCTGCCGGTGCCACCCAAGCCGCTGGACCAGACCAGCCAGGGCGGCGGCAGCCCAGCCAGCAGCAGTAAAAGCGGCAGCGCCCGCGTTGTGCTGTACACGGTTTTGCTCGACGTCGATAACGCCGACAACGCCTTGATGGCCGAGATGACCACCCAGGTGTTTTTCGTCGCCAATCAGGCCAAAGGCGTGCTCACCGCGCCGGTCGCCGCGCTGCACGGCAGCACCAGCGCCAACCTGCAAACCGCTCAGGTGGTGGCGGTCAACGGCGAGATTCAGCAGCGTGAGGTGCGCACCGGTATCAGCGACCGGCTCAAGGTGCAGATCGTCGACGGCCTCAACGAAGGCGATCACCTGTTGATCGGCCCGGTCGACGGCAGCGGAGGCTGAATGCAAACGCCTCTGATCGACCTGCAGGACATTCGCAAATCCTACGGTGGTGGCGATGCACCTGAAGTGCACGTGCTGCGCGGCATCGACCTGTCGATCCACGCCGGTGAATTCGTGGCGATTGTCGGCGCTTCCGGCTCCGGCAAATCGACCCTGATGAACATCCTCGGCTGCCTCGATCGGCCGACGTCCGGCGAGTACCGCTTTGCCGGAGAAAATGTCGCCGGCCTCGACAGTGACGAGCTGGCCTGGCTGCGCCGCGAAGCCTTTGGATTTGTGTTCCAGGGCTATCACCTGATTCCGTCCGGCTCGGCCCAGGAAAACGTCGAGATGCCGGCGATCTATGCCGGTACCCCGGCCGCCGAGCGTCACGCCCGCGCCGCCGCCCTGCTCGACCGACTCGGCCTGGCCTCGCGCACCGGCAACCGCCCGCATCAGTTGTCCGGTGGCCAACAGCAACGGGTGTCGATTGCCCGGGCGTTGATGAACGGCGGCCACATCATCCTCGCCGACGAACCCACCGGCGCCCTCGACAGCCACAGCGGCAAAGAAGTGATGACGCTGCTCGATGAACTGGCGAGCCAGGGCCACGTGGTGATCCTCATCACCCACGACCGCGAAGTCGCAGCCCGGGCCAAACGCATCATCGAAATCCGCGACGGCCTGATCATCAGCGACAGCGCCCGCGACAACCCAGAAGCCCAGACCAGCGCCAACCCCGGCGCCCTGCAAGCGGTGGATCTGCGCAAGCGCCTGATCGAAGGCGCCGAAGCCACCGGCGCCTGGAAAGGCGAACTGGTGGACGCTCTGCATGCCGCGTGGCGGGTGATGTGGATCAACCGCTTTCGCACCGCACTGACCCTGCTCGGTATCATCATCGGCGTGGCGTCGGTGGTGGTCATGCTGGCGGTCGGTGAAGGCAGCAAACGCCAGGTGATGGCGCAGATGGGCGCCTTCGGTTCGAATATTATTTACCTCAGCGGCTCGGCGCCCAACCCACGCACGCCGCCGGGGATCATCACCCTCGACGATGTGCACGCGCTGGCCAGCCTGCCGCAAGTGCAGCGGATCATGCCGGTCAACGGTGCCGAGGCCGGCGTGCGGTACGGCAATGCCGACCACCTGAGTTACGTCGGCGGCAACGACACCAACTTCCCGGCGATCTTCAACTGGCCGGTGGTGCAAGGCAGTTACTTCACCGAGGCGGATGAGCAGAATGCTGCAGCCGTCGCGGTGATCGGCCACAAAGTCCGCAGCAAACTGCTCAAGGATGTGCCGAACCCGATCGGCCAGTTCATCCTGATCGAGAATGTGCCGTTCCAGGTGGTCGGCGTGCTCGCCGAAAAAGGCGCCAGTTCCGGCGACTCCGACAGCGACAATCGCATCGCCATCCCTTATTCGGCGGCCAGCGTCCGGCTGTTCGGCACACGCAATCCGGAATACGTGGCCATCGCCGCCGCCGACGCGCGCAAGGTCAAGGACACCGAGCAGGCCATCGAGCAACTGATGCTGCGCCTGCACAACGGCAAGAAGGATTTCGAACTGACCAACAACGCCGCGATGATCCAGGCCGAGGCCCGCACCCAGAACACCCTGTCGCTGATGCTCGGCTCGATTGCGGCGATTTCGCTGCTGGTCGGCGGCATCGGCGTGATGAACATCATGCTCATGACCGTGCGCGAGCGGACTCGCGAGATCGGCATTCGCATGGCCACCGGCGCCCGCCAGCGCGACATCCTCCGGCAGTTCCTCACCGAAGCGGTGATGCTCTCGGTGGTCGGCGGCATTGCCGGGATCGCCCTGGCGCTGATCGTCGGCGGCGTGCTGATCCTCAGCGAAGTGGCCGTGGCTTTTTCCTTGATGGCGGTACTCGGCGCGTTCGGCTGCGCCCTGGTCACCGGTGTTGTCTTCGGCTTCATGCCTGCCCGCAAAGCTGCCCGGCTCGACCCGGTCACGGCCCTTACCAGTGAATGATCGATCTATGAAACCGCGCCTCAGCCTGTTGACCGTGTGCCTGATCCTCAGTGCCTGCGGCAGTCCCGTTCAACGCCCGGACAGTGGCGTGCAAACGCCAGCTGCCTGGCAGTCGCCCCATGGCGCCAGCGTTGCCCGCAACAACCCGCAGTGGTGGACGCAATTTGGCAGCCCGGAACTGGATCGTCTGATCGAACAGGCTCGCGTCGGCAGTTTCGACCTCGCGGCCGCCGTTGCTCGCGTGCGTCAGGCGCAGGCGGCCACCGTCATCGCTGGCGGCTCACAGTTGCCGGAGGTCAAGGCCGGACTGAATGCCAATCGGCAGAAACTGCTGCGCGGCAATGGCTACAGCCAACTCGATGCCAACAGCAGCAACAAGGCGGTGGACTATTTCGATACCAACCTGAGCGCCACTTACGAAATCGATTTCTGGGGCGGCAAACGCGCATCGCGCGACAGTGCGCAGTTCGCTCTGCAGGCCAGCGAATTCGACCGGGCGACGGTCGAGCTGACATTGCTCAGCGGCGTTGCCAGCACGTATGCGCAAACCTTGTCGCTGCGCGAGCAGAGCCGCATCGCCGAACTCAATCTGGCCAACGCGCAAAGCGTGCTGAAACTGTTGCAGACGCGGTTTGATTCAGGCTCGGCAACTGCGTTGGAACTGGCGCAACAGAAGAGCCTGGTCGCGGCCCAGCAATGGCAACTGCCGCGCGTGCAACAGCAAGCCCAGGACGCGCTGATCAGCCTCGCCGCCCTGCTTGGTCGACCGGTGCAGCAACTGTCGGCGACAGAGTCCTTCGATCACCTGCAATGGCCAGACATCGCCGCCGGCGTGCCCAGCGAGTTGCTCACGCATCGTCCGGACATCGCACGCGCCGAAGCACAGCTGGCCGCCGCCGAGGCAGACGTCAAAGTCGCTCGCGCGGCCATGTTGCCGGCACTGACCCTGACCGCCCAACTCGGCTCGGGCGCCAATCAGTTCGACGATTTGATTCGCAGCCCTTTCTACAACCTGACCGCCGGACTGGTCGCACCGATTTTCAATAACGGTCGCCTCGGCGCTGAACGCGACAAGGCCTCTGCGCGCCAGCAAGAGCTGCTGGAAACTTACCGTGGGGCGATCATCAACGGTTTCGCCGATGTGGAAAAAGCGCTCAACAGCATTCGCCGCCTGGATGAGCAGCGGTTGTGGCAGAACGAAGAACTGAATCAGGCGCAGAACGCATTCGACATCGCCCAGAGCCGCTACCAGGCCGGCGCTGAAGACTTGCTGACCGTGTTGGAAACCCAGCGCACGCTGTACGCGGCCCAGGATCAACATGCACAACTACGGCTGTCACGAGTGCAGGCGAGCATTGCGTTGTACAAGGCGTTGGGTGGGGGTTGGCAGGCCCGGTAATTGCAGCGTTTGACAGATTGCTTTCGCGAGCAAGCCCGCTCCCACATTTGAACGCGTTCCATCAGTAAGAATGCGTTCTCATGCAGGGGTCAGCCCGGACATTATTGTCTGACACATAACCCTGTGGGAGCGGGCTTGCTCGCGAAGAACGATAACGCAGCCCTCAAGTCGGGCTGGTTTTAGGCTTCAGATTGCGCGCATACCATGGCCGTTGCGGCACGCGGCGGAACAGGCCGGCGAGTTTTTCCTCGTCGGTGATGAAGGTGATGCGCAGCGCCAGCTTCATGGTTTCCGGATCCATCTCCACCGACTTGCCCACCTGCAATCCCGGCGTGGTACTGCAACCATGGGTGATCGGCCCGAGCCACGGGTCGTCGACTTCTACCCAGCGGCCTGGGGCAAACCATGGCACGCCATTGACCTGCAGCCGCGTGACTTCACCCGGATGGAAGCGCTCATGGGCGCGGAACCAGTCCTCGATGCGATCATCGATCCAGCCATGGAAATGCCAGAACGTCGGGTTGACGTGGGAAGAAAACGGATCGCCGAGGAAATCGTTCTCGGCGTTGTACCAGCGGGCCGCGAAGTCCGCCGGATCGCGGGCAAATGGCACCGGCTGACCGTTGGACGGATCGCGTGGCACGGAGGCCCAGCGCATGTGCAGCCAGTCATGCAGGCCCAACTCGACTTCGGAGCCGAACTGGCCGAGGGTAAGCCGGGCCAGATACGCCGGATCGCGGTACTGCGACTCCCAGACCTGAAAGTTGCTTTCGTAAGTCTCGGCAGTCTTGATGTCGCTGACCCACTGGCTGAATTCGTCATCACCCGCCGCTGTCCAGGTCGGCGGCAAGGCCGTGCCGTCGTGGTTGTCGAAATAGCGGGCGAAGCCGACGCGGTCGCGGATCAGCTCCGGCTGCGGCAGCGGGAAAAACTCCCAGGATGGCAATTCCTGCATCGAGCGCGCCGTCCCGAGCATGTGCCGGTGCATGAAGAAAAAGTCCACGCCCGAGCCATTGCGATCCTTGCGCGGGCCACGGGCATCGCGCTCCTTGTCGCGCGGGCCGGGCTGCCAGCCAATGCCGCGCAAGGCTTCGCGTTTGTCCTCGGGCAGTTTGTGCCACTTGTCCCGGGTCGCATGCCACAACTGGTGAAACAGGCGATGCTCGGGAGAGATAAGCCACGCCAGCAACGTCGGGTTGAGCGGCGTGCGCTCGCGCGCTTCGGGAAACAGCCGCTTGACGGCGACGAAGCGGTTGTCCTGCTCCGGCAAGGCCAGCGCTCGATCCAGGCGCAAAGCCTTGCCGCTGAGGGTGCCACTGCCGGCATTGCCGAAGTCGGCCCAGACCTCATCGAGGATCATCTCCAGCTCATAGCTGATCTGGCCGTCGGCACCGATCAGGCGCCAACTCAACTTCGCCGCATCGGCTATCGCGAGGTCGCCCAGAATTCGATAACGCGGTGTTTCAGCGGAGCGCAGGCGCTCGGGCGTGTCGAGAAAACCGCACACGCCGCGCCCCTTCTGGCCGATGTCGAGAAACACTTGCAGACCCTTGAGCGGCAAGCCCTCGAGGCCGGCATCGGCACCTTCGAAACGGATATCCCACACCCCGCGCAACGCATTCGCCAGGCGCTGTCCGGCCATGTCGGCGACGTCGAAAGACGCTTCGCCCGGGGTGATCGTCGGGTCCGGCTTCGTCCATTCACGATGCCCGAAATACGCCGCAGGCACGGCAGCGCCGGTCAGCGCCAGGCCCGCCATGAACCATCGTCGAGAAATCTTCATTGCCCTACCTGTGTCAGCCATGAAGCAGGCTTTATCCAAGCTAGAACGTTTGTTGCCCCGACAAATTTAACGCGCCCGGCGATGATGACTTGTGGCGAGGGGATTCATCCCCGATGAGTTGCGAAGCAACTCCCATCCGACGCTGGCGGCGACACCAGAAGGGACAGCGCTGGCAGGCTTTGCGAGCGCTTCGCACTCGATCGGGGATAAATCCCCTCGCCACAGCACCAGGCTTAAATTTTGCCGCCAACCACTCGTTCTTCCCAGATAGCGAAGGCCCCCGCGCCTGCACCTCGATGGCGAACCTGACTGAGATGGCAATGACAAAACCACGTTCGAAAAAGGCTCTATTCATCGGCCTGCCGTTGGCCCTGGCGATCAGCGCCGGCGCAGGCTTTGCCGTGTGGCATCACTGGTTCAAGGACGACCTCGGCTACCCGGCCAAAGTCATGAAGCAGGCCGATGAGCTGCACGAACGCATGCTCTCTTTCGACAGCCATGTCAGCCTGACGCAAAATTTCGGCACTGACGGCCACGAAGCCGACAAGGACGGCGACGGCCAGTTCGACCTCGCCAAGGCCAACCGCGGGCGCCTGTCCGGCGCCGCGCTGACCATCTTCGGCTGGCCGGAAATGTGGAACGGCCCGAACGCTCCGCACAAGCCGACACCCGGCTTCGTCGACGAGGCGCGCAATCAGCAGGAAATCCGCTTCAAGATCATCTCCGGGATGGTTCGCGACTACCCCAATCAGGTGGCCATCGCCTACACACCCGATGACTTCCGGCGCTTGCACGGCGAAGGCAAATTCGCGATTTTCATCAGCATGCTCAACGCCTATCCGCTGGGCCACGACCTCAACCTGCTGGACCTGTGGACCGCGCGCGGCATGCGCATGTTCGGCTTCAGCTACATCGGCAACAACGACTGGGCGGATTCGTCGCGACCGTTGCCATTCCTCAATGATTCGCCGGACGCCCTCGACGGCCTCTCGGATCTGGGCAAGCAGGCGGTCAAGCGCCTCAACGATCTGGGCGTGATCATCGACGTCTCGCAAATGTCGACCAAAGCCCTCGAACAAGTTGCGCAACTGAGCCGCACGCCGCTGGTAGCCTCGCATTCGGCGCCACGTGCGATGGTCGACATTCCGCGCAACCTCAGCGACAAGGAAATGCAGCTGATCAAAAACAGCGGCGGCGTGGTGCAGATCGTCGCGTTCTCGCAGTACCTGCGTCCGCTCACCCAGCAAACCCAGGACAAGCTCAACGAGATGCGCAAGGACTTCGACCTGCCGCCGCTGCCGAACCTGGCGATGGCGCTGATGCCGGGCGACCCGATCATTGCGGCGTGGTCCGAGCAGAAGTTCGGCCAGTACGCCAGCCGCCTGTACGGCATCCTCGAAGAAGAACCGAAAGCCAGCCTCAAGGATCTGGGCGATGCCATCGATTACGCGGTGCGCAAGATCGGCATCGACCATGTCGGCATCAGCTCCGACTTCAACGAAGGTGGTGGCGTCAAAGGCTTCGAGAACGTCGGCGAAATTCGCAACGTCACCGCCGAGCTGATCTCACGAGGTTACTCCGAAGCGGACATCGCCAAGCTCTGGGGCGGCAACTTCCTGCGGGTCTGGGATCAGGTCGAGAAAGCCGCGAAACCGGCACTGGCCGCCGCGCCGGGAACTGCCAAGCCATGAGCAATCGTCGTGAGTTCTTGAAGCAGGCGGGGATTCTCGCGGCGGCGCTGCCACTGGGCGCGAGCCTGCCGAATGTCGCCGGTGCCGCGAACGCCGCGCCCGTGACCGGCAACAAGTGGACGCGGTTGCAGCAGCTGTTCGACCAGGATCCGGCGTATCTGCACTTCTCCAATTTCCTGATTACCTCGCACCCCAAACCAGTGCGCGAGGCGATTGAGCGGCACCGCGCCGCCCTCGACAAAAATCCCGGCCTGGCCATGGATTGGGACCTCGGCGTGATCGAACAGCGCGAGGAGAACGTGCGGGTCTGGGCCGGACGCTACCTGCAAGCCGACGCCAAACAGATCGCCCTGACCGGCAGCACCACCGAAGGTCTGGCGACGATCTACGGCGGCGTGCACGTGCGCCCCGATCAGGAAATCCTCACCACCGAGCACGAGCACTACGCGACCCACACCATCCTCGCCCTGCGTAGCGAACGCGACAGCACCCGGGTGCGCAAAATTCGCCTGTTCAAGGATTCGTACAGCGCCAGCAAGGCAGAAATCCTTGCTGCCATCGACGGCGCCATCCGCCCCGAAACCCGGGTGCTGGGCATGTGCTGGGTGCATTCGGGCAGCGGCATGAAACTGCCCATCGGTGAAATCGGCGCCATCGTCGACCAGCACAACCGCGGTCGCAGCGACGCTGACCGCATCGTTTACGTGGTCGACGGGGTGCATGGCTTCGGCGTGGACAACCTGAACTTCGCGCAGATGAACTGCGACTTCTTCATCGCCGGCACCCACAAGTGGATGTTCGGCCCACGTGGCACCGGCATCGTCTGCAGCCGCTTCGCCGAGGTCAGATACGTCACCCCGATCATTCCGACGTTCTCCGAAGCCACGGCGTTTTCCACCACCATGACGCCCGGCGGCTACCACTCGTTCGAGCACCGCTGGGCGCTGGACGAAGCGTTCAAATTGCATCTTGAGCTGGGCAAGGCCGAGGTCGAGGCGCGTATTCACGCGCTCAACAGTTACCTGAAACAACGCCTGCAGCAGCGTCCGCAGATCGAACTGGTCACGCCACTGAGCCCCGAACTGTCCGCCGGTTTCACCTTCTTCCGGGTCAAGGGCAAGGACAGCGACAAGATCGCCGCGCACCTGATGGCCAACCGCGTGGTGGCCGATGCCGTGCACCGTGACGTCGGCCCGGTGATCCGTACCGCACCGGGGCTGCTCAACGACGAAGCGCAAATCGACCGCTTGCTGGGCGTGCTCGATCAGGCCCTTTGACCCGGACGCTCCTTTTTTTCCTTTTAGCGAGACTCGCAATGAACAGTGAACTGCGTCGATTTTCCTTGAAGGCGCTGCCGGCGCTGATGCTCACCGCCCTCACCGCCCTCGCCGCCGGCCTGCTGCCGGGTGCCGCGCAGGCCGCCACCCCGCCTGCGCCGGGCAAGGTGTTCAAGGACTGCAAGGACTGCCCGGAAATGGTCGTGCTGCCCACTGGCACGTTCACCATGGGCACCCCGGAGGATGAGGTCGGCCGCGAGCCGGACGAAGGACCGATGCACCCGGTGACGTTTGCCAAACCGCTGGCGATCAGCCGTTTCCAGATACTGCGCGGCGAGTGGGACGCCTACCTCAAGGACAGCGGCTACAAGATGCCCGACGGCGACACGCGCCCCGGTCGCGCGTGCAAGGCCGGGATCCCGGATTATCAGGGCAGCGACCCGCGCAAGCAGTACACCGACAAGCACCCGGCGGTGTGCATGGATTTCCCGGAGGTCGAAGCGTACGTGGCCTGGCTGTCGAAGAAGACCGGCCAGCAATACCGGCTGGTCAGCGAATCGCTGCGTGAATACGCCGCCCGCGCCGGCAGCACCGGGCCGTTCCCTTTCCCGTTTGACGAAGGCAAGGAATACAGCATCGCCAAACACGCCAACACCTACGGCGCCGCCGATGGCTACAACTTCACCGCGCCGGCCGGCAGCTTCCCGGCCAACGCCTTCGGCGTCTACGACATGCACGGCAATATTTATGAGTGGACCGCCGATTGCTACAACGAGAACTACGTAGGTGCGCCAAGCGATGGCAGTGCCTGGCTGAGCGGCAAGTGCGAAGTGCGGCGCATCCGTGGCAACGACTGGGGCGAGGCACCGGTGTTCTCGCGCTCGGGCAACCGCAACGCCACCTACACCGACACCCGTGGCGACTGGATCGGCTTCCGGGTCGCCCGCGATCTGTAACGCCATCGCCCGGCTAAATTAGCCGTCCTGCCAGTCGTTCTACAGGTGGGCGCGATCCTCCATGGCGCGCCCACCGCCCTCTACGTCATCCAGGCGAACCCCACGAGCAGTGCCGGTGTTCGCCGCTCCTTCAAGCAGGGAACCTCCATGAGCAAACCAACACGCGGGGTGATCAATGAATTGTTCGCCCTGCTCAAACCCTTTCGACTGATCGTCAGCGTGTCGATCCTGCTCGGCATGGTCGGTGGCCTGAGCGTCACCGCGCTGCTGGCGACCATCAACAACGTGCTGCACGCCGAGGGCGCACTGACCAGCACGATGGTCGCGGTGTTTGCCGGCCTGTGCCTGCTGGCGCTGACCAGCTCGATCTTTTCCGACATCGGCACCAATTTCGTCGGCCAGCACATCATCGCCAAATTGCGCAAAGAGCTGGGCGAGAAAGTCCTCTCGGCGCCGATCGAGCAGATCGAGCGCTATCGCAGCCATCGGCTGATTCCGGTGCTGACCCACGACGTCGACACCATCAGCGACTTCGCTTTCGCCTTTGCGCCGCTGGCGATTTCCCTGACCGTGACCCTCGGTTGCATGGGCTACCTGGCGATGTTGTCGTGGCCGATGTTCCTGATGATGGCGGTGGCGATCCTGATCGGCACGGTCATTCAGTACATCGCACGCGGGCGCGGCATGCAGGGATTCCTCAAGGCCCGCGACTACGAAGACGAGTTGCAGAAGCACTACCACGCGGTCGCCGAGGGCGCCAAGGAACTGCGCATCCACCGCCCGCGCCGGCATCGCATGTTCGTCTCGGGCATCGAAGGCACGGCCGACAAGATCTGCGACACGCAGGTGCGTTCGGTGAACATTTTTGTGGTCGCCAAGACCTTGGGTTCGATGCTGTTCTTCGTGGTGATCGGCCTGGCGCTGGGCCTGCAATCGCTGTGGCCGAGCGCCGACAAAGCGGTGATGAGCGGCTTCGTGCTGGTGCTGCTGTACATGAAAGGGCCGCTGGAACACATCATCGGCACCCTGCCGATCGTCAGTCGTGCGCAAATCGCGTTCCGCCGGATCGCCGATCTGTCCGAGCAATTCTCCTCGCCCGAGCCGCACCTGCTGCTCAGCGACCAGGGCCATCAAAAAACCCCGGTGCACAGCCTGGAACTGACCGATGTCTCGTACAGTTTCCCGACGGTAGAAGGCGCCAAGCCGTTCCGGTTGGGACCGGTGAACCTGAAAATCGAACAGGGCGACATCATTTTCATCGTCGGCGAAAATGGCTGCGGCAAGACCACGCTGATCAAGTTGCTGCTGGGCCTGTACGCGCCACAGCAAGGCGAAATCCGCCTCAATCAGCAGCTCGTCGATGCCGCCAACCGCGACGATTACCGCCAGTTGTTCACCACGATCTTCGCCGACTATTACCTGTTCGACGACGTGGTCCAGGGTGACACCCATATCCCGGAAGACGCCAACCAATACCTGGAGCGTCTGGAAATTGCGCACAAGGTCAGCGTGCGTGACGGCTCGTTCACCACCACCGACCTGTCCACCGGCCAGCGCAAGCGTCTGGCCCTGATCAACGCCTGGCTGGAAGAGCGTCCGGTGCTGGTGTTCGACGAGTGGGCCGCCGATCAGGACCCGACTTTCCGGCGAATTTTCTACACCGAGCTGCTGCCGGACCTGAAGCGTCTGGGCAAGACCATCATCGTCATTTCCCACGACGATCGTTACTTCGATGTCGCCGACCAACTGGTGCGCATGAGCGCCGGCAAAGTGGTCACTGAGCTGCAACCCGCCTGACTGTGAAAATTTTGTAAAAAAATGGCGTTGAGCTTTCCGGTTTTCGGAAGGCTCAACGTCTTACTAACAGTTAATAGAAATAGTTCTCAGTCAACACTTTGAAGAGTAGAAGAACAATGCCCGCACCGCACGGACTCCACCCGCTCGCCAAGGCCCTGCTGATCCGCCGCTCCTTCCGTTGCACCTTGCCAGCCTTCTGCGCCATGGCCCTGACTGTGCCGATGATCGGCCAGGCCCAGGCCGCCGCCGTGGCGATCAATATTCCTGCACAGTCGCTGGGGAGCGCGTTGCAGGAATTCGGTCGCCAGACCAACCTCCAAGTGCTTTACAGCCCGGATGAAGTCAGCGGCCTGCGCAGCAGCGCCGTCAGTGGCAACCTGGAACCGACCGCCGCCATCGCGCAACTGCTGCAAGGCACCAACATCGCCTACAGCGTCGAAGGCAACAACGTCGCCTTGCGTTCGCGCAGCACCGGCGGTGCCAGCCTCGATCTGGCCCCGACCAGCATTTCCGCCACCGCCGAATCGGCCTGGGGCCCGGTAGACGGGATCGTCGCCAAGCGCAGCGCCACCGGTTCGAAGACCGATTCGTCGCTCAAGGAAATCCCGCAGACCATCAACGTCGTCACTCAAGACGAAATCAAGATGCGCGGCTCGAAGACCGTCACCGAGGCCCTGCAATACACGCCCGGCATGACCGGCGGCGGTTTCTCGGATCGGGTGAAGATCTTCGACGAACCGACCTCCCGTGGTTTCTCCCCTACTCCGCTGTACCTCGACGGCCTGCACATGCCTTACGGCGGCGGCAGCACCGGCGGTTCGCTGCAGATCGACCCGTACACCCTGGAGCGCGTCGAAGTGCTCAAGGGCCCGGCCTCGGTGCTGTACGGCCAGAACCAGCCGGGCGGCATCGTCAACATGGTCAGCAAGCGTCCGACCGCGACCCCGCTGCACGAAGTGAAGCTCGGTGGCGGCAGCTATGACCGCAAGTACGGTGCCTTCGACCTCGGCGGCCCGATCGACGATCAGGGCGAATTCCTCTATCGCCTGACCGGTGTGGTCAACGACAGCGGCTCGGCCATCGACTACGCCAGCCAGAACCGCATGCTGCTGGCGCCCAGCCTGACCTGGCTGCCCAACGACCAGACCACCATCACCGTGTTCGGTCAGTACCAGAAAGACCACGACGTACCGGAAGCCCAGGGCCTGCCCGCCAACGGCACCGTACATCGCAGCCAGGCCGGGCGCATCAGCCGCAGCCTGTTCCTCGGCGAGCCGGACGTGAACAAGTACCATCGCGAACAGTTCGTGGTCGGTTACGAGATCGCCCACGAACTCAACGACGTCTGGACCCTGAAGCAGAACGCGCGTTACGCCGACATCAACGACCAGTACGTGGCGCCGCTGCACGGTTATGCGTTCCCGACCAACCCGGTCACCGGTCTCAACGACGGCAGCTACCAGACCCGTTACGGCGTGGACTGGTCGCAGCACAACAAGGTCTACGGCATCGATAACATCGCCCAGGCCAAGTTCCACACCGCCGACGTCGAGCACACCGTGCTGCTGGGCGTGGACTACTACCACTACAATTCGAAATTCCTCGGCCTGTACGACCGCACCGCTCCAGGTCTGGATCTGTACAACCCGGTGTATGGCAGCCAGATCAATTTCCGTCAGCCGTACAAATGGGACAACACCATTACTCAGACCGGCCTGTACGCTCAGGATCAACTGCGCTGGAACCAGTGGTTCCTGACCCTCGGCGGTCGTTATGACTTCGCCGAAACCGACAACAAGCAACCGCTGAGCGGCGGCCACAGCAACCAGAAAGACGAGAAGTTCACCGGTCGTGCCGGCCTGGGCTACGAGTTCGACAACGGCATCACGCCGTACGTCAGCTACGCCGAATCGTTCCTGCCGCAGACCGGTACCGACATGAGCGGCGGCGCCTTCGAACCGACCACCGGCAAGCAGTACGAAGTCGGCGTCAAGTACGAGCCGAAGTCGATCGACGGCTTCATTCAGCTGTCGGCGTACCAGATCGACCAGGACAATATGCTCACCACCGACCTCAACAACCCGGGCTTCAGCACCCAGAGCGGCTCCGTGCGTTCGCGCGGTATCGAGCTGGAAGGCAAGGTCAACGTCACCCGCAACCTGCGCGTGCTGGCGGCAGTGTCGCGTAACCAGACCAAGTGGGAGAAGGACAACGACGGTCGCGAAGGTCGCACTCTGGCCATGCGTCCACCGCTGACCGCCTCCGCGTGGGTCAACTACGACTTCGACATTTCCACCGCCCTCGCCGGTTTCGGCATGGGCCTGGGCGCCCGCTACGTGCGCAGCAGCTACGGTTCGGATTATGAGTCGGACTCGTTCCAGATTCCGTCCTACACCGTGTATGACGCCATGGTCTCCTACGACCTGGAAAAATCGCCGTTGCATGTCAAAGGCGTGAAACTGCAAGCCAACCTGCAGAACCTCACCGACGAGAAATACGTGGCCGCGTGCAACGGTACCCTCGACTGCTATTACGGCGAAGGCCGGACCATGACTGCTGACGTGACCTATAACTGGTAATACGTTTAGCGCTCACTGAAACGCCGGCATTTGCTGGCGTTTTTTTTGGGGACTTGGCGGCCTTTGGGCCGACCAGGCTCTTGGGGTTTTGGGTGTATATCCGTTTCTGCGGGTGCTGCCGCTGGCGGTTTCGCTCTTACAGCGAGTCACCTTTTCCAGACGCCGAAAAGGTAACCCAAAAGGCTTTGCCCCGGCGTACGGCACTTCGCTGAGGCTCAGTGTTCCCTCGCTACGGTGTCCATCCGGGGGCATCGCCTCCGGTTTGCTTCGCTGCACCTCCTCTCGATGTATGCGGCTCCGCCGCATGGCGCTGCGCGCCTATCCCCCGGATGAACACCTACGCTCGGCCTGCCGAAGGGGCTGAAGATCAAAAGCCACATCAAGAGCCAAAGCCAAAGCCAAAGCCAAAGCCAAAGCAGATCAAAAGATCGCAGCCTTCGGCAGCTCCTGCGTAGGATTGGGTGTTTTCAGTTGGAGTTTGGTCGACTGGCAGGCCGCCTTCGCGAGCAAGCCCGCTCCCACAGTTGGATTGAGTGCATTCAGTTGGAGTTTGGTCGGCTGGCAGGCCGCCTTCGCGAGCAAGCCCGCTCCCACAGTTGGATTGAGTGCATTCAGTTGGAGTTTGGTCGGCTGTCAGGCCGCCTTCGCGAGCAAGCTCACTCCCACAGGGGGATGGGGTGTGGTCAGTTAGAGACTGGTCGGCTCGCAGGCCGCCATCGCCAGCGGGCTGGCTCCTACAGTTCAGATTGCGTGCCCCGCATGCGGCGAAGCCGCCCCACTCAACACAATGAGCGTTAGCTCGAGTACCGCTTTTGATCTGAGGGCCCGTCGGCAGGCTGAGTGCAGGGATTTATCCGGGGGTGGGAGCGCAGCGACCGTTTGGCGCAGCCAAACACAGCGAGAGGAGGTGCAGCGAAGCAAACCGTAGGCGCTGCCCCCCGGATGAATCCCGGAGCGAAGGAACCCGAGCCTAAGCGAGGGCCGAACGTCAGGGCATAGACCTTTTGGTTACTTTTGGCTGGGCCGGCATTCCGGGCGTTTGCCAAAAGTGACCCGCCGTAAGGGCGAAACCCTAGGCGGCCGTTACCGCAGCAACGGATATTCACCCACTCACCCGCCCACCCCATCAAGCCAAAGCAAACACCTCTACCAAGCGCCCAGCAATCAACCCCAGCGCCTCTTCAGCCTCATCAACAATCGCCCCCATCCGCATAAAGTCATGCGTCATGCCCGAGTACACCTGCAAATCCACAACAACCCCCGCCGCCTGCAAATGCCGGGCATAAGCCCCCCCCTCATCATGCAACGGATCACACTCGGCCAACACCATCAACACCGGCGCGACATTGGCCGGGACTTCGCCGAGCAACGGCGAGAAACGCGGATCGAGACGATCGCTGGCATCACGCTGATAGTGCGCGTAGAACCACTGCAGCGAAGCCTTCTCCAGCAGATAACCTTCGGCAAAACGCTCGATCGAAGGCGTAGTGCGACTGGCATCGGTAACCGGATAAATCAGCACCTGCAAACGCGGCTGCACAGCAGCATCCGTCAGTTGCGCAGCCAGCACCGTGGCCAGGCTGCCACCGACGCTGTCGCCGGCAATCGCCAGCCGCGCCGCATCGATGCCCAGATCAGCAGCACTCGCCACCAGCCAGTCCCAGGCATCGCGGACGTCGTCGGCCGCTGTCGGGAAACGATGTTCCGGCGCCAGTCGATACGCCACCGACAGCACCACACAATCGGCTAGCGCGGCCAACGCACGGCACAACGAATCATGCGAGTCGAGGCTGCCGACCACATAGCCGCCGCCATGGAAATACAACAGTGCCGGACGTCCGGCACCCGCCTGCAACGGATGATTGCTGTAGATCCGTGCGTTCAACAGTGCACCGTCACGCACCGGCAATTGCAGCTCATCCACCACGACCAGTTCTTCACCGCCGGCGTCCATCAGCATCGATGACTGATCGAATTGTTCGCGGGCCTCGCTCGGGGTCAGCTCATGCATGCCGACGCGTTTGCCACTGGCCCGGCCGTTGCCGACCAGTTGCAGAAATGCGGCGATATCAGGATTCAATGACATTCAAATCTCCAAAGCGATCGGGCGCCATCAGCGCCCGATCGGTTTTGCTTGGGTTTCACAGCAGGTTTCAGGACATGACTACTGATTCAACGATCTGGCCGAGCATTTCTTCAGCCTCGGACAGGAAGTTTTCATCGCGCGGGATCTGGAAGTGCCCGCAATCCAGCCATTCACCGCCCATGCCCGGCTGGCCGAGTTGCGCCGCCAGCTCCAGTGCCTCGGCTTCGCGACCCAAGGTCCACCAGCACGTCGGGTTGACGGTCAGCGGCGCACAGCGCTCAAGCTTGAGCGACAACTGCTTGAGCCGGCGCGCCACGCTGAACACCTGCGCCAGTTCTTCGGCACCCAGCGCCACATAAGTCGACGCCCCGCGCTCGGCGCTCATGGCACGCTGGAACAGCGCGCGCAGGTTATGCGGCGTTTCTTCACCATCGATGGGCAGGCCCGGTGTGGCATCCGGCAGCGTCACCTGCAAGAAGTCGCACAGGTCGGCTTGCCAGTCATCGACAGCCCCGGCGTCGACCGCCGCCGACGGCACGAAGCTGTCGACCAGCCCGACAAACTTGACCTGTTGCCCGGCCTGCTCCAGTTGCGCGGCGATCAACATCGCCAGCGTACCGCCCAGCGACCAGCCCAACAGGTGGTAAGGCCCCTGCGGCTGTTTCTGACGAATCTGCGCCAGGTAATCACTCGCCATCTCGTGCAACGATGTGTCGTTGAACGTCGGATCCAGCAGCATCCGCGACTGAATCGCCAACACCTGACGTTGACCGCTCAAGCGCCGCGCCAGCGGCTCGTAGTCGAACACCGTGCCGAAGCCGGCGTGGAGGCAGAACAGCGGCGCCACGCCCTTGACCTCGGCGTTCATCGCCAGCAACCCGGAGGCTTTTTCCGCCGTGCCCTGAACACTCGCTACCAGTTCGCCGATGCTCGGTTTCTGCATCAGGTCGCGCAGTTTCAGGCTCAGGCCCTGAGCCTTGAGCACGCGGCTGCGAGCCACCACTTGCAGGCTGAGGATCGAGTCGCCACCCAGTTCGAAGAAATTGTCGGTGAGCCCGACCCGTTCGATTTTCAGCACCTCCTGCCAGATCTTCGCCAGGGCTTTTTCCAGCTCGGTGCGCGGCTCGACGTAGGCCAAGCGCTGTTCGGCGTCCGGATTCGGCAGGGCCTTGCGGTCGAGTTTGCCGTTCGGCGTCAGCGGCATGCGCTCAAGCACCATCAGGTGTGCCGGCACCATGTAATCCGGCAGGCTGGCCTTGAGTTGCTCGCGCAGACGTTCGCCCAAACCGTCGGCCGGCGTCTCGGCAGCGGCCAGTACATAACCGAGCAGTTGCTTGCCGCTGACACCCTCGCGGGCCACCACGGCGGCGTCACGCACGCCCGGCTGCTGCTTGAGGCGCGCTTCGATTTCACCCAGCTCGATGCGGAAACCACGGATCTTCACCTGATGGTCGATCCGCCCGAGATAGTCGACAGTGCCGTCGGCACGCTGGCGCACCAGATCGCCGGTGCGGTACAGGCGACTGCCATCGGCACTGAACGGGTTGGCGACGAAACGTTCGGCGGTGCCACCGGCACGCCCCAGATAACCGCGCGCCAACGCGCCACCCAAGTACAACTCACCGGCAATGCCGACCGGCAGCGGGTTGAGATCGCTGTCGAGCACATAACCGCTGCGCTCGCCGACCACGCTGCCGATCGGGGCATAGGCCGCGCCGCATTGATCGTCGACCGCGGCCTTCCAGATCAGCGGCGTGACCACCGTCTCGGTAGGGCCGTAGCCGTTGATGATGAACTGCGGTTGCAGTGCGCGTTTGGCCAGTTCGAAACTCGCCACCGGCACCGCGTCCCCGCCGAAGCAGTAGATCCGTACCGGCGGCGGATTGCCGTGCTGCTCAGCGTGTTCGGCCAGTTGTTGCAGGTACACCGGCGGGAACGCGGCCACGGTCACGCCATGCTGATGCAGGGCGTCGTAGGTTTGTTCGGCCGTCCACAGGCTGTCGTCGCGAATCAGCAAACGAGCGCCGTGCGTCAGGGTGGTCAGCCAGCGCTCATGCGCGCCGTCGAAGGCGAACGACATGAAGTGCAACTCGCAATCGGCTGCGCTCATTTCGTAACGCTGACCGATCGCCTGGCAGTGCATCGCCAGCGGCCCGTGCGCCACGCCGACACCTTTCGGCTGACCGGTGGAGCCGGAGGTGTAGATCACGTAGGCCAGGTTGCCCGGCTGCACCGCGACCTGCGGCGCCGAATCCGGCTGAGCGCGCAGGTCCAGTTGATCGAGTTCCAGCACATGCAGGTTGGGCTGGGTCGGCAGCACCTGACGCAGACTCGAATCGCTGAGCAGCAAGGCGATGCCCGAATCGTGCATCAGATAACTCAAGCGCTCGCGCGGATAGGTCGCGTCCAGCGGAACATAGGCGCCACCGGCCTTGAGCACCGCCAACAGCGCGACAATCATGTTTTCGCTGCGTGGCAGGGCCACACCGACCCGCACTTCCGGACCGACACCTTCGGCGATCAGCGCATGCGCCAGACGATTGGCCCGCGCTTCGATCTGGCCGTAGCTGAAGGCTTGCTCATTGAAGATCACTGCGGTTTGTTCGGCACGCTGCGCGGCCCACCCGGCAATGCGCTGGTGCACCAGCGTGGTCTGCGCTTGCGCGACAACGTCCGGCGCGGGCGCGACTTGCCCGGTCGGCAGACCGATGCGTCCCAGCGCCTGCCCGGCGTCCTGAACCAGTGCGGTGAGCAGGCCTTCCATGTTGCTGCGGATGCCTTCCACGGTCGCCAGATCAAAATGTTCGCGCAGGAACATGTACTCGATCACCAGCCCGTCTTCGAGGGTGACCATCAGGTCCATCGGGAAGTTGGTCAGGCCCGAGTTATTGATCTCGCCAAACTTCAGCGAATCATCGCGCCACTCGCGCAGCGCCTGATCGATCGGGTGGTTTTCGAACACGATGATGCTGTCGAACAGCGACTGCCCGGCACGCCCGCCCCAACGCTGGACGTCGGTCAGCGGCGTGTATTCGCGCTCGCGCATCTCCAGGTTGAAGTCCTGCAACTCGCGCAACCAGGCGCCCACGGCCTGCTCGGCCGGCACGTCCTTGATCACCGGCAAGGTGTTGATGAACAGGCCAAGGATCGATTCCGACGCCGGCAGGCTCGCCGGACGCCCCGCCACCGTGGCGCCGAACGCCACGCAACGCTGGCCGCTGTACCGGCTCAGCAGCACCAGCCAGGCGCCCTGCACCAAGGTGTTGAGGGTGATCTGCTGCGACTGGGCAAAGGCTTTCAACTGCTCGGTGCGGGTTGCGCCCAGACGGCTGTACAGCGCCTGGTGACCGCGACCGCTGCCGGTGCGCGTCACCGCGTCCGCCAGATAGGTCGGCTCGTCGAGCCGGCTCAGGTGCTGACGCCAGAAGCCTTCGCTGGCATTCGCGTCCTGCTGCTGCAGCCAGTTGATGTAACCACGGTACGGCACCGCTTCGGCCAGTGGTCGTCCGGAATACTGGCTCAGCACTTCACCGATCAACTGCGAACTGCTCCAGCCGTCGATCAGAATGTGATGGTAGGTCCAGATCAGTTGATAGCTGTGCTCGCCGACTTGCACCAGCGTCAGCCGTTGCAGCGGTGGCTGGTCAAGGTCGAAGCCCTTGGCCCGCTCGGCATCCGCCAGGCCTTGCAAGGCTTCGGCCGAATGATCCTGCTCACGCCAGTCGAGCAGACTGAACGGCAACTGCGGATCGGCGAGCACAAATTGCAGCGGCTCGGCCATGTCCTGCCAGAGGAAACCGGTGCGCAGAATGTCGTGGCGACGGCTGACGGTTTCCCACGCGGCTTGCAGACGCAGCGGCTCAAGACCCTGCACCGGAACGCTCAACTGGTTGACGTACAGGTCCGATTCCGGCGAATTCAGGCCGAGGAACAGCATGCCCTGCTGCATCGGCGACAAGCGATAGAGCCCGTCCAGATGCCCCGCCGGCAGTGGCAGTTGCGCGACTTGCGCCTCGCTCAAGCCGTGCAGCGGCAGATCGATCAGCGCCGGCTCCGGCGCCACACGCCCTTCGGCAGCCTGCACGCACAGGGCCAATTGTTGAATGGTCGGTTGCTGGAACAGGTCTTTCGGGCTCAGCTCCAGCCCTTGCTGACGGGCGCGACTGACCACTTGAATCGAGATGATCGAGTCGCCGCCCAAGGCAAAGAAACTGTCGTGGGTGCTGACCTGCTCAAGGCCCAGCACCTCTTTCCAGATCTCCACCAACGCCTGCTCGGTGGCGTTCACCGGTTCGACATGCAACTGCGCGGCACTCAGTTCCAGTGCTGGCAGGCGCTTGCGGTCGATCTTGCCGTTGGGGGTCAGCGGCAGTTGCGCCAGCCACAGGCGATGGCTCGGCACCATGTAATCCGGCAGGGTCGCACCCAGCCAATTGCCGAGGGCTTGCTGCAGTTCGGCCTGTTGCTCGGCGCTGGCGTCGATGATCGCCGGATCGCTCGGCACCAGATAGGCAATCAGTTGCTGACTGCCCGACACTTCGCTGGCCACGACCACCGCTTCACGCACGGCGGCATGCGCCAGCAGACGCGCTTCAATTTCGCCCAGCTCGATACGCAAGCCGCGAATTTTCACCTGATGGTCGATCCGGCCCATGTACTCCAGTTCGCCCTCCTCGCGCTCACGAATCAGGTCGCCGGTGCGGTACATGCGCTCGCCGTTACCGACGAAAGGATTCGGCACGAAGCGCTCGGCGGTCATCGCCGCACGTCCCAGATAACCGCGAGTGATGCCGGCGCCGGACAGGTACAGCTCTGCCGAAACGCCTTGCGGCACCGCGTGCAGATCGGCATCCAGCAGATGACTGGCGCTGTGCTCGAGCGCGCGCCCGATCCGTGCCTGACCACCGGCACTGCGGCGGGTCCAGGTCGAATAGGTGGTGTCTTCCGATGGGCCGTACAGGTCGTAGACGTGCTCGACGGTTGACTGCTGATACAGCGCATCGACCAAGGCTTGCTTCAGCGGCTCACCCGCCAGATTGATGATGCGCACGCTTGGCGGAATCTGCCCGGCACGCTGCAGCGCGGCAATCGCCGACGGCACAGTGTTGATCAGACGCACCTGATCGCGAGCCGGCAGTTGCGCAAGCTCCAGTGCATTACGCGCGATGATCAGCGAACCACCGTTGGCGAGAGTGACAAACAGCTCCCAGACCGACAGGTCGAAACACACCGACGTCGAGGCCAGCACGCCTTGGATGTCGTCGCGGCTGTAGACCTTGGCCGACCAGTCGATCAGCGCCATGACGTTGCGATGGGCAATCGCCACGCCTTTCGGTTTGCCGGTGGAGCCGGAGGTGTAGATCACGTAGGCGAGGTTGTTCGGCTGCACTTTGGTGTGTGGTGCAACAGCCGAATAATCGCTCAACGAAAGCTGATCCATCAGCAGCACTTGCGTATCGCCCGGCACGCTCAGGGTCGCGGCAACCGCCTGTTCGGTCAGCAACACCCGCGCCCGGCTGTCCTCCAGCATGTAGGCAACGCGATCCGCCGGGTAATCCGGGTCCAGCGGCACGTACGCACCGCCAGCCTTGAGCACCGCAAGCAAGGCAATCAGCAACTGCTCGGAACGCGGCATCGCCACGCCCACGCGCACTTCCGGGCCGACACCCAGCTCAAGCAGTTTGTGCGCCAGACGATTGGCCTGGGCATCCAGTTCGGCGTAGGTCAGTTGCTTATGGGCGAAGGTTACCGCCAAGGCATCCGGGATCGCCGCTACCTGACGGGCGATGGCTTGATGGATGCACTGCTCGGTGGCGAAATCGCTGTTCACCGACGGGTTGTGTTCGATCAGGTTCAGTTCGCTGAGCGAACGCTCCCCCGACTCGCTCATCTGCCCGAGCAAACGCTGCAGATACCCGGCCAGTTGCACCACGCTGTGTGCGGCAAAGCTTTCGCACTGGTAGCTGAAGTGCATCGACAATTCGTCGCTCAAGTGCACCAGCAGCGTCAGCGGGTAGTTGGTCTGCTCATGATTGTGGATTTCACCGAAGCGCAGTTCTTGTGGTGCGCCCTGCGCCAGCGCCTCGGACACCGGGTAGTTCTCGAACACCAGAATGTTGTCGAACAGCGCCTCACCGTTGCGCTCGGCCCAGCGCTGAATGTCGAACAGCGGGGTGTGCTCATGCTCTCGCAAGGCCAGGTTCTGCGCCTGCACGCTCTGCAACCATTCGCCAACGCTCGATGGCGACTGCGGACTAGCGATGACCGGCAAGGTGTTGATGAACAGACCGATCTGCTGCTCGACGCCTTTGAGCTCGGCCGGACGCCCCGCCACCGTGGCGCCGAACGCCACACACGGCTGGCCGGTCAGGCGCTGCAACAGCAGCAGCCATGCCGCCTGAATCAGCGTGTTGAGGGTGACTTTCTGCTGGCGCGCAAACTCGCCCAGACGCCGCGTCTGCTCAGCATCGAGTACGCAGAAATGTTCACCGTGGCCGTCGCGCGGTGCATCGCCGCGCTGCGCCTGCAACGCTTGCGCCAGCAAGGTCGGCGCTTGCAGGTCAGCCAGTTGTGCGGTCCAGTAACGCTCGCTGGCCTGCACGTCTTGGCGCTGCAGCCATTCGATGTAATCGCGATAACGTCCGGCCAGTGGCGGCTGGGCAACCCCGCTGTAGCGCTGCAGGACTTCACCAAGCAATTGCGAGTTGCTCCAGCCGTCCATCAGGATGTGGTGGTTGGTGTAGATCAAGTGGCAGCGCTGCTCGTCCAGACGCACCACGACCATGCGCAACAGCGGCCCTTGGCTCAGGTCGAAACCTTGCGCCTGTTCGGCTGCGGCCAGCGCATTCAGATCGCTCTGACAATCGTCGCGATCACGCCAGTCGAGGACGCGGAACGGCATGTCCAGTTGCTTGTGCACCACTTGCACCGGACGCGCCAGTTCACCCTGCCAGACAAAGCTGCTGCGCAGGATGTCGTGGTTGTCCACCGCCGCTTGCCAGGCCTGCTGGAAGCGTTGCGGATCGAGGCCTTCGACATCGAGCCGGACCTGGTTGATGTAATCGCCGGTGGCCTGCTCGTAGAGGCTGTGGAACAACATGCCCTGCTGCATCGCCGACAGCGGATACACATCGGCGACCTGGCGCGGCGCCAGCGGAAACTGATCGAGCTGCGTCTGCGTCAGGCCAGCCAACGGGAAGTCCGACGGGGTCAGGCCTTCGACGCCCGGGGTCAGGCAATGGCCGATCAATGCCGCGAGTTCTGCGGCGTAATCTGCGGCCAGGGCTTCGATCACCGCGCTGTCGAAGCGCTCACTACTGAACGTCCAGCCCACCCGCAGCTCGCCGCCATACACCTGACCGTTGAGGGTCAACCAGTTGCCCAGCGGCGCCTCCGGGCTCTGATCGAGGCCGGCGTTGTCCGGCGACGGCACGAACAGCGCAGCCTCGTCGCCAGCGAAACTGCCGTCGAACTGCCCAAGGTAGTTGAAGGTGATGCGCGGGCTCGGCAAGGCCTGCAGGCTCTGCTGCGCGCGGGCATCACCGAGGTAACGCAAGGCGCCGAAACCGATGCCCTTGTTGGGGATCGAGCGCAGTTGTTCCTTGATCTGCTTGATCGACTCGTCAAGCGTGTCTGCCGGCGTCAGGCGCACCGGGAACAGGCTGGTGAACCAGCCCACCGTGCGGGTCAGATCGACACCGTCGAACAGTTCTTCGCGGCCATGGCCTTCGAGCTGGATCAGCGTCGACGCCTGCCCGCTCCAGCGTCCAATGACTCGCGCCAGCGCCGTCAGCAACAGGTCGTTGACCTGAGTGCGGTATGCCGCCGGGGCCTCTTGCAGCAGTTGCCGTGTCAGCTCGGCGCCGAGCCGGGTTTGTACGGTCTGGGCCAGACGGTTGTCCTGACTGGCGTCAACGCGTTTGCACGGCAGATCGGTACTTACATCGCTCAGGCAGGCCTGCCAATAATCCAGTTCGGCCTGCAACGCCGGGCTGTTGGCGTAACGCTGCAAATGCTCGCCCCAGTCCTTGAAGGCGCTGGTCCGGGACGGCAGGCTCAACGGCTGATCATTCAGCAATTGCTGATAAGCGTTTTGCAGGTCTTCCAGCAGAATCCGCCACGACACGCCGTCCACCGCCAGGTGATGAATCACCAACTGCAAACGCTGCGTGCCATCGGCCAGATTCGCCAGTACCGCACGCAGCAACGGCCCGTGTTGCAGATCGAGACTGCGCTGGGCGCGATTACCCAAGGCCTCAAGGGCGGCGGCATCGGCCACGTCCTCCTGCCAGAGCAGGTGCTGCGGCAGCGCTTCGACCGCGCGGTGCTCGGCCTGCCACACGCCATCGCGCTGGGTGAAGCTCAGGCGTAAGGCATCGTGATGAGCCACCAGTGCGCGCAACACTTGCTCGAGTTTTTCAGCGTCCAGCGCCTGCCGCGGTTGCAGCAGCACCGACTGGTTCCAGTGATGACGCTGCGGAATTTCGTCGGCGAAGAACTGCTGCTGGATCGGCAGCAGCAACGCTGCACCGCTCGCGGCTTGCTGATCAATCGTCGATTCGTCGCCACCCCACTGCGCGACCAGTGCCAGACGCTGTACGGTCTGGTGCTGGAACAGGTCTTTGGGATTGAGGCGGATGCCGGCCTGACGGGCGCGGCTGACCACCTGAATCGAGATGATCGAGTCGCCGCCCAATTCGAAGAAGTTGTCGTTGATCCCGACTTGCGGCAGCTTCAGTACGTCTTGCCAGATCGCGGCCAGACCCTGCTCCATCGCGCTTTGCGGCGCCTGATAGGCCTGCTGTGACTGGCTGGCGTCGGGTGACGGCAAGGCGCTGCGGTTGAGTTTGCCGTTGGCGGTCAACGGCAATTGCGCCAGCAGCAACAGGTGCGCCGGAACCATGTGATCCGGCAGATTGGCCTTGAGTTCGGCACGCACGCTGTCGCGCCACAGCGCCTGTTCGGCCGGGCTTGCGTCGAGCAGCGCGGCGTCGCCTGGCACCAGATATGCCACCAGTTGCTGCCCACTGAGGCCCGGCTGCGCCAGCACCACGGCCTGGCGCACGGCAGCCTGTTCCAGCAGTTGCGCTTCGATCTCGCCGAGTTCGATACGGAAACCGCGAATTTTCACCTGATGGTCGATCCGGCCGATGTATTCGATCACGCCGTCGGCGCGATAGCGCGCCAGGTCACCGGTACGGTAAAGACGCCCGCCATCGGCGGCGAACGGGTCGGGAATAAAGCGCAGGCTGGTCAGATCCGCGCGGTTCAGGTAACCGCGAGCCAGGCCGGCACGACCGACGTACAGCTCACCGATGCAACCTTTGGCGACGGGATTCAGATCTCCGTCGAGCAGATACCAGGACAGGTCCGGGATCGGTTCGCCGATCGGGCTGCTGGCGTCACGCTGCAAGTCGGCCAGCGAAATCGGCCGGTAGGTCACGTGCACGGTGGTTTCGGTGATGCCGTACATGTTGATCAGCTGCGGTGCCTGATCGCCGAAACGCTCGAACCACGGACGCAGGCTCTTGACCTCCAGCGCCTCGCCGCCGAACACCACGTAACGCAGCGCCAGTGCTTGCGTCGCGTGTTCGGGGGCACAGGCCACTTGCATCAATTGCTTGAACGCCGACGGCGTCTGGTTCAGAACGGTGACGCCTTCACGGCAGAGCAAGGCGAAGAAATCTTCCGGCGAACGGCTGACCTCGTAAGGCACCACCAGCAGTTTGCCGCCGTACAGCAGCGCCCCGAAAATCTCCCACACCGAGAAATCGAACGCGTAGGAATGGAACAGGCTCCAGACATCCGTGGCGCCGAAATCGAACCACGCATCAGTGGCCTCAAAAAGGCGCAGCACGTTGCGATGGGCCAGCAACGTGCCCTTCGGCTGACCGGTGGAGCCGGAGGTGTAGATCACGTAAGCCAGGTTGTCCGGACTCATGCGTACGTGCGGATTGCTGTCGCTGTAGCCTTCCAGACCGTCACGTTCCTGATCGAGCATCAGGCTGCGCAGCGAATCCGGCACCGGCAGACGCCCCAGCAGATGACTCTGGGTCAGCAGCAAGGCGATGCCGCTGTCGCCGATCATGTAGCTCAGGCGTTCTTCCGGGTACGTCGGGTCCAGCGGCACATAGGCGCCGCCGGCCTTGAGAATCGCCAGTAGGCCGACCAGCATGTCGAGGCTGCGCTCCACCGCCAGACCGACGCGCACGTCCGGGCCGACACCGCTGGCAATCAGCTTGTGGGCCAACTGGTTGGCGCGGCTGTTGAGTTCGCCGTAGCTCAGGGACTGCCCGGCACAGCTCACGGCAATCGCTTGCGGGGCGCGGGCGGCTTGTTGTTCGATCAATTGATGCAAGCACTGCTCGCTCGGGAAATCGCGGATGGCCGGGTTCCACTGCTGCAAGGTCGCCGCGCGTTCGGCGGCGTCATGCAGCGGCAGTTCGGCGATGCGTTGAGCGCTGTCGGCAACGATGCCTTGCAGCAGATGGGTCCAGTGTTGCGCCAGACGTTCGATGGTCTCGAGGTCGAACAGGTCGGTGGCATAGGTCAGCTCGGCCCAGACGTTGTCGCTCGATTCAAAGGTGTTCAGGGTCAGGTCGAACTGCGCTGTATTGGACGCCCAAGGCAAGCCTTCAATTGCCAGGTTCGGCAGCCGCGTGGCGCCCTGCGCCTGACGCACCTGGCTCTGGTGGTTGTGCATCACCTGGAACAATGGGCTGTGGCTGAGGCTGCGCTCCGGTTGCAGCGCGTCGACTAGTTGTTCAAACGGCAGATCCTGATGCGCCTGGGCGCCGAGCACCGTATTTTTCACTTGTTGCAGCAGGCTGCGGAACGTCTGCTGACTGTCGAACTCGGCCTTCAGAACCTGGGTGTTGACGAAGAAACCGATCAGGCCTTCGGTCTCGACCCGGTTGCGGTTGGCCACCGGCACTCCGACGCGGATATCGGCCTGACCGCTGTAGCGATGCAGCAAGGTCTGGAACGACGCCAGCAACAGCGCAAACAGCGTGACGTTTTCGCGCTGCGCCAGTTGCTTGAGCGCGGTGGCCAGTTCGAGGCTCAGCGGGATATCGCGACGGGCGCCACGATAGCTCTGCTCGGCTGGACGCGGACGGTCGGTCGGCAACTCCAGCAGCGGTTGATCACCATCGCCGAGTTGTGCGGCCCAGTAGCTCAATTGACGCTCGCGTTCACCGGCGTCCATCCACTGTTTCTGCCACACGGCGTAGTCGGCGTATTGCACCGGCAGCGCCGGCAATTGCACGTTCTGGCCCTGGCTGTAGGCGGCATACAACGCCACCAGCTCATCGACCATGACATTCATCGACCAGCCATCGGAGACGATGTGATGCAGGGTGATGACCAGTGCGTGGTCATCGGCGGCCAGACGCAGCAGTTTGACCCGCAGCAACGGGCCTTGCTGCAGATTGAACAGGTGCAGGGTTTCGGCGGCGACCAGCGCTTGCAGCGCCGCCTCGTCGAGCTCCGCTGCCACGTCCTGCACCTGCAGATCGAGCGTGCCGTGAGCCTGGATCACTTGCAGGGTCTGGCCCTGCTGTTCGACGAAGCAGGTGCGCAGGGATTCATGGCGCTCGATCAGCGCGTCGAAGCTGCGCTGCAACGCCGGCAGATCCAGTTCACCGCGCAGACGCAGCGCCGCCGGCACGTGATAAGCGGTGCTGGTCGGTTCCAGTTGCCAGAGGAACCATTGACGCTCCTGGGCATAGGACAGCGCCAGCGGTTGCTGGCGTGGCAAGGCAACAATCGGCGGCTCCCGATGCGCCTGATCGACACCCAGCGCGGCGACGAAGTCTTCCAGCGTGCTGTGTTCGAACAACGTGCGCAGCGGCACTTGAACGTTCAGCGCCTGACGCACCCGCGAAACCACTTGCGTGACCAGCAACGAGTGGCCGCCCAGTTCAAAGAAGTTATCGCTCAGGCCCACGCGATCAAGCTTGAGCACCGCTTGCCAGATCTCGGCGACGCTGTGCTGAGTGGCGGTTTGCGGGGCGATGTAAGTCGATTGCAACTGGCTGGCGTCAGGTGCCGGCAAGGCTTTGCGGTCGACTTTGCCGTTCGGCGTCAGCGGCAGTTGCGCGAGGAACAACAGGTGCGCCGGCACCATGTATTCCGGCAGCTCGGCCTTGAGGCTGGCTTTCAATGCGGCGCGCAGTTCGCCTTCATCAAAAGCGTCGGCGGTCGGCACCACATAGCCGACCAGTTGCGGGCCGGTCGGGCCATCCTGAGCGACTACCACGGTTTCGCGCACGCTATCGAGGGCGAGCAAACGCGCTTCGATCTCGCCGAGTTCAATCCGGAAACCACGGATTTTCACCTGGTGGTCGATCCGCCCGATGTACTCGATCACGCCCTCGGCGCGGTAACGGGTCAGGTCGCCGGTGCGGTACAGACGCGCGCCGGTTTTCGAAAAGGGATCGGGGACAAAACGTTCGGCGGTCAGGCTCGGGCGCTGGAAGTAACCACGAGCGAGGCCGTCGCCGCCGATCAGCAGCTCACCCGGGGCGCCGAGCGGATTGAGCTCAAGGTCGCTACCGAGGATGTACAACGCGGTGTTGTCGATCGGCGTGCCGAGGAATGGACGGCTGCTGTCCGCACTCAAGGCGTGCTGCGCCGACCAGATAGTGGTTTCGGTCGGGCCGTAGAGGTTCCACACGCTCGGCGTCAGTGCGAGCATGCGTTGCGCCAGTTCCTGCGACAGCGCTTCACCGCCACAGAGGAACGTGCGGCCTGCCAGGATCGGCGCCTGTTCATTGTCCAGCAGCATGCGCCAGGTCGAGGGCGTGGCTTGCAGCGCCGTCACGCCATGACGCTCGATCAGTTCGAGCACCGCTTGCGGGTCTTGATGTACATCCTTGCCGGTCAGCACCACACAGGCGCCGGCCAGCAATGGGCCGTAGATTTCCAGGCCGAAAATATCAAACGAAAAGGTGGTCAGCGACAGCATGCGATCGGCGGCCACGATGCCCGGCTGCTCGATCATGCTCGCGACAAAGTTGCTCAGCGCCGCGTGGCGCACCATCACGCCTTTGGGTTTGCCGGTGGAACCGGAGGTGTAGATCGTGTAGGCCAGATGCTCGCCATTGACTGCCACTTCCGGCGCGGTCTGTGGATAAGCCGCCAGCCAATCGTGCGATTGATCGAGCAACAGGCTTTGCACGCCCGGCGGGATTGGCAACTGTGCCTGCAAATGGCTTTGGGTCAGCAGCAATTGCAGGCCGCTGTCCTCAATCATGTAGGCCAGGCGATCCTGTGGATACGCCGGGTCCAGCGGCACATAAGCACCACCGGCCTTGAGGATCGCCAGCAGGCCGACGATCATTTCCACACTGCGTTCGACGGCGATACCGACCAGTTGATCCGGGCCGACACCGGCCTCGATCAGCTTGTGCGCCAGTTGACTGGAGCGGGCATCCAGCTCGCCGTAGCTCAGCACGTCTTCGCCGATGATCAGTGCAGTGGCCTGCGGCGTTTGCTGCGCACGCCGGGAGAAATCCTGCTGCACACATTCGGCTTGCGCAGTGCGGTCGGCGCTGCGCAACCAGTCCTGCAACAACACGCCGTGCTCGGCGCTTTCCAGCAACGGCAATTCGCCGACGCGCTGGCTCGGTGCGGCGACGATACCGCGCAGCAGGTTCTGCCAATGACGTGCCAGACGCTCGACGGTTTCAGCTTTGAACAGATCGGTGGCGTAGGTCAGCTCGGCGGCAAAGCCGTCGCTGGACTCGTAGGTATTCAGCGTCAGGTCGAACTGCGCGGTGCGCCCTTCCCACTGCACATCCTCGACACTCAGCTGCGGCAACTGCGCCGCGCTGCGGCCCTGATCACGGCTGGTCTGGTGGTTGAACATCACCTGGAACACCGGGCTGTGGCTCAGGCTGCGCTCCGGTTGCAGGGCTTCGATCAGTTGCTCGAACGGCAGGTCCTGATGCGCCTGCGCATCCATCGCCGCCTGCTTGACCTGAGCCAGCAACTGGTTGAACGGCAACTGCCCGCTGACCTCGGCATTCAGCACCTGCGTGTTGACGAAGAAGCCGATCAGGCCTTCGGTCTCGACCCGGTTGCGGTTGGCGGTCGGCACCCCGACGCGAATCTGCGCCTGACCGCTGTAGCGATGCAACAACGCCTGGAACGACGCCAGCAGCAGCATGAACAGGCTCGCACCTTCGCGCTGCGCCAGCTGTTTGAGGGCGTCACCGAGGTCAGCCGGCAGGTTCAGTTCCAGCCGCGCACCGCGCAGGCTTTGCACGGCCGGACGCGGGAAATCGATCGGCAGCTCCAGCACCGGCTGCTCGCCGCCCAGGGTCTTGACCCAGTAGGCCAACTGGCGCTCGCGCTCGCCCGCTTCCAGCCAGTGCCGCTGCCAGATCGCGTAGTCGGCGTATTGCACTTCCAGTTCCGGCAGGCTCAGCGGCTGCCCGGCGGTGTCGGCGGCGTAATGCTGGATCAGCTCGTTGACCAGGACTTTGATCGACCAGCCATCGGAGATGATGTGGTGCTGGATCAGCACCAGTACATGATCGTCCGGTGCCACTTCGAGCAGCGCCACCCGCAGCAGCGGGCCCTGCTGTAAATTGAACGGACGTGCGGTTTCGCTCTCGACAAAGGCCTTGATCGCGGCGTCTTCCCCGGCGGCGTCGAGGCCCTCCGGCAATGGCGTCAGGCTGATGCTCAGCGGCAGCTGCGGGTGAATCACCTGGCAAAAGCTTTCACCCTGTTCGGCGAAAGTGGTACGCAAGCTTTCGTGACGCGCCGCCACCGCGTTGAAGCTGCCCTCCAGCGCCGCCACATCCAGCCGCCCCTTGAGGCGCAGGGCGCTGGGGATGTGATACGCGGTGCTGTGCGGGTCCATTTGCCAGAGGAACAGTTGACGTTCCTGAGCGTACGACAGAGGAATCGCCGCAAACCCGGAACGTGTTTCCGGGATCGGCAGGTTGGCCGGTGAGACGCCCTCTTCGAGCATCTTTTCCAGGTACAGCTTACGTTTGTCCAGCGGCAGAGTGATAAAGCGCTTGGCTACCCTCAAAGCAACACTCTTGTCCATCAGACTTCCTCCATATCGTCAAGCAGGGCTTCCAGCTTGCTCAGTTTCTGTTCGTTGATTGCCCCGCCTCCTGTATCGAGTCGAGCGACAAAATCGCTCAGGACGGGGTGCTGGAATAACAGTTGCGGGGTCAGCGTCAGGCCCAGTTCAAGGGCCATGCGCGACACCACGTTGACCGCCAGCAGCGAGTGCCCGCCGAGTTCGAAGAAGTGATCGTTCAGACCGATGCGCTGCACTTCGAGCACTTGCTGCCAGATCGCCGCGACCTGCTGCTCAAGCTCACTGTGCGGCGCGACATACGCGGCCTGCATCTGGCTGGCATCGACCGCCGGCAGGGCCTTGCGGTCGAGTTTGCCGTTGGGGGTCAGTGGCAACTGCTCAAGGAACAGCAGGTGCGCGGGAATCATGTAGTCAGGTAACGAAGACTTGAGGCCAGTCTTTAGTCCCTCGCGCAGTTGCCGCTGCGCGTCCCCGTCGTGCATCTCCAGTGATGGGGCGACCACATACGCCACCAGTTGCGCGCCGGTGTCGCTTTCGACGGCCAGCACCGCCGCCTCGCTGACTGCCGGTTGCGTGAGCAATCGCGCCTCGATCTCCCCCAGTTCGATGCGGAATCCACGAATTTTCACCTGATGGTCGATCCGGCCCATGTACTCCAGCTCGCCCGCTTCACGCTCACGAATCAGGTCGCCGGTGCGGTACATGCGCTCGCCGTTGCCGACGAAAGGATTCGGTACGAAGCGCTCAGCGGTCATCGCCGCACGCCCCAGATAACCGCGCGTGATGCCGGCGCCGGACAGGTACAGCTCGGCCGAAACACCCTGCGGAACCGCGTGCAAATCGGCATCCAACAGATGGCTGGCGCTGTGCTCGAGCGCACGACCAATCCGCGCCTGGCCACCAGCAATGCGGCGGGTCCAGGTCGAATAGGTGGTGTCTTCCGACGGGCCGTACAGGTCGTAGACGTGCTCGACCGTCGACTGCTGATACAACGCCTCCACCAGCGCTTGTTTCAGCGGTTCACCCGCCAGATTGATGATGCGCACGCTTGGCGGAATCTGCCCGGCACGCTGTAGCGCAGCAATCGCCGACGGCACAGTGTTGATCAGGCGCACCTGATCGCGGGCCGGCAGTTGCGGCAGCTCCAAGGCATTACGGGCGATGATCAGCGAGCCGCCGTTGGCGAGAGTGACAAACAGCTCCCAGACCGACAGGTCGAAGCACACCGACGTCGAGGCCAGCACGCCTTGAATGTCATCACGGCTGTAGACCTTGGCCGACCAGTCGATCAGCGCCATGACGTTGCGATGGGCAATGGCTACGCCTTTCGGTTTGCCGGTGGAGCCGGAGGTGTAGATCACGTAGGCGAGGTTATCCGGCTGCACCGCAGTCTGTGGTGCAACAGCCGAATAGCCGCTTAGCGAAACCTGATCCATCAGCAACACTTGGGTATTGCCCGGCACGCTCAGGGTCGCGGCAACCGCCTGTTCGGTGAGCAACACCCGCGCGCGGCTGTCTTCGAGCATGTAGGCCACGCGATCCGCCGGATAGTCCGGGTCGAGCGGCACGTAAGCGCCACCCGCCTTGAGCACCGCGAGCAAGGCAATCAGCAACTGCTCGGAACGCGGCATCGCCACGCCCACGCGCACTTCCGGGCCGACGCCCAGCTCAAGCAGCTTGTGCGCCAGACGATTGGCCTGCGCGTCCAGTTCGGCGTAGGTCAACTTCGTATTGGCGAAGGTCACCGCCAAGGCATCCGGGGTCGCCGCCACCTGATTGGCGATGGCTTGATGGATGCACTGCTCGGTAACGAAATCGCTGTTCACTTGCGGGCCGTGTTCAATCAGGTTCAGTTCACTGAGCGAACGTTCCCCGCCATCCGCCATCTGGCTCAGCAGACGCTGCAGATGCGCGCCCAACTGCGCCACGCTGGCCGCAGCGAAGCTGTCGCGCTGATAACTGAAATGCACCGACAGTTGCGCGCCCATGTTCACCAGCAGGGTCAGCGGATAGTTGGTCTGCTCCTGATTGGCCACCGCGCCGAAGCGCAGACCTTGCGGCGCACCGCGTTCCAGTGCTTCGCCGATCGGGTAGTTCTCGAACACCATCAGGCTGTCGAACAGCGCGTCACCGCCCTGCCCGGCCCAGCGCTGAATATCCGCCAGTGGTGTGTGTTCGAACTCGCGCGAGGCGAGGTTCTGCGCCTGTACTGCTTGCAGCCAGGCGATCACGCTCTGCTGCGCGGACGGCGCAGCGATCACCGGCAGCGTGTTGATGAACAGGCCGATCTGCGCTTCGGCCCCCGGCAGATCCGCCGGACGCCCGGCGACGGTGGCGCCGAACGCCACGCAATCCTTGCCGGTGTAGCGCTGCAACAGCAGCAGCCACGCCGCTTGCACCACGGTGTTGACGGTGACTTTCGCGGCCCGGGCAAACTCGACCAGGCGCTGGCTCAGCTCAGCGTCCAGCACCTGGTAATGATCGCCGTAACCCACGCTCGGCAAACCGGCCTGCGGCCGCGCGATGGCATTGGCCAGGCGTGTTGGCTCCTGCAAATTGCCCAGCGTCATCCGCCAGTAGGCTTGCGCCGCCGCGCCATCCTGACGTTGCAGCCAGGCGATGTAATCACGGTAGCGACCCGCGCCACGGGCGACCGCTTCGCCGCTGTAATGCTGCAACACTTCACCGAGCAACTGCGCGCTGCTCCAGCCGTCCATCAGGATGTGATGGTTGGTGTAGATCAGGTGATAACGCTCGGCTGCAGTGCGCACCAGCACCAGGCGCATCAGCGGCGCACAGCTCAGGTCCAGACCCAGGGCGCGCTCCTCATCGGCGAGGGTTTGCAGCGCTGCTTCCAGATCAGTTCTGCCGTGCCAGTCGAGCACGCTGAACGGCACCTCGACCTGACGCTGCACCACTTGCACCGGTTGCGGCAGATCGCCTTGCCAGAAGAAGCCGCTGCGCAGGATGTCATGCGCATCCACCGCCGCCTGCCACGCTGCGCGGAAGCGTTGCGGATCGACGCCGTCGACGTCCAGGCGCATCTGGTTGATGTAGTCGCCATTGCCGTGTTCGAGCAAGGTGTGGAACAGCATGCCCTGCTGCATCGGCGACAGCGGATAGATGTCGTCAATGCCTTGCGGCTCCAGCACCAGCGCGTCCAGTTGCGCTTGCGACAGTTGCGCCAGCGGGAAGTCCGACGGCGTCACGCCACGGTTGGTACTGTCGCAGCAGTGGCCGATCAGCGCGGTCAGTTCCTGCACATAGTCGTCGGCCAGACGCTGGATGGTGGCGGTGTCGAACATCGCGCCGCTGTAGGTCCAGCTCAGGTCCAGCTCACCGCCGAACACCTTGCTGTTGAGCGCCAGCGGATTGCCCAGCGGCCCTTGCAGATTGACCTCTGCGCCGCCGGACTCGCTGGTCGGCACGAACAGGGCATCGCTGGCAGCGTCGAAGCTGCCGTCGAACTGGCCGAGGTAGTTGAAAGTCAGGCGCGGCGCCGGCAAGGCTTGCAGGGTGGCACGCGCCGGCTCATCACCAAGGTGCGCGAGTGCGCCGAAGCCGATGCCCTTGTGGGGAATCGCCCGCAGCTGCTCCTTGATCTGTTTGAGCGAGGCGCCGAGTTCGGCGGCCGGTGCCAGACGTGCCGGGAATACGCTGGTGAACCAGCCCACTGTGCGAGTCAGATCGATGTGTTCGAACAGGTCTTCGCGACCATGGCCCTCAAGCAACACCAACGCATTGTCGTCACCGGTCCAGCGCACCAGCACCCGCGCCAGCGCGGTCAGCAACAGGTCGTTGACCTGGGTGCGATAGGCCGCCGGAGCTTCCTGCAACAGCTGACGGGTCAGGGTCTGATCCAGTTTGCTGCGCAGGGTCAGTGCCTGATCGTGTTGCTGACCACCCTGCGGCCGGTCGTAAGGCAAAGCCGCCGAAGCGCCCTGCAACTGCTGCTGCCAGAAGCCCAGTTCGGCCTGCAACGCAGGCGTTGTGGCGTAGTCCTGCAACGCTGCCGCCCAAGCTTTGACTGCGCTGGTTTTCGCCGGCAATTGCACAGGCTTACCTGCGAGGAGCTGGCGATAAGCGTTTTGCAGATCTTCGAAGAGAATCCGCCACGACACGCCATCGACCACCAGGTGATGGACGATCAGCAGCAGGCGCTGACTGCCATCAGCCAGGTTCGCCAGCACCGCGCGGATCAGCGAACCGCCGCTCAGTTGCAGACTGCGCTGGGCCTTGTCGCCCAGTGCCTCAAGGGCGGCGAGATCAGCGACCTCGACTTGCCAGAGAATGGTTTCCCCCGCTTGCGTGGCGACGTCGCGGTAGTGCGCCGACCAACCCGCGGCCTGCTCGACAAAGTCCAGACGCAAACTGTCGTGCTGAACGATCAACGCATCCAGCGCTTGCTCCAGTGCCTGAGCATCCAACGCCTGCGTCGGCTTGAGCATCACCGACTGGTTCCAGTGGTGACGGTCGGGAATCGCTTCGGCGAAGAATGCCTGATGAATCGGCAACAGCGCGGTTTCACCGGTTTGCGCATGCTGATCGATAGGCTGCACCGCCTCGCCGGTCTGCGCGACTGTAGCGAGGGCCTGAATGGTCTGGTGCTGGAACAGGTCTTTGGGACTGAAGCGGATCCCGGCCTGCCGCGCCCGGCTGACCACCTGAATCGAGATGATCGAGTCGCCGCCCAGTTCGAAGAAGTTGTCGCTGACACCGACTTGCTCAAGCTTGAGCACGTCTTGCCAGATCGCCGCCAGTTGTTGCTCCAGCGCCGTCTGTGGGGCGACATAGGTCTGTTGCAGTTGGCTGACGTCCGGTTTTGGCAGGTTCTTGCGATCGAGCTTGCCGTTCGGCGTCAGCGGCATGCGCTCAAGACGCAGGACATACGCCGGCACCATGTGCGCCGGCAGGCTGGCCTTGAGCTGCGCGCGCAGGTGGTCGGTGAACTCGGCACTCGCTGAATCGCCGACCACGTAGGCCACCAGACGCTTGCCACTGCCGGCACTGCCTTCCTGCGCCACGACCACCGCTTCACGCACGCCGTCGAGGGCTTGCAGCGCCGCTTCGACTTCGCCCAGTTCGATACGGAAACCGCGAATCTTCACCTGATTGTCGATGCGATCCAGATAGTCGAACGTGCCGTCGACACGCTGGCGCACCAGGTCGCCGGTGCGATAGAGCAAGCCGCCATTTGCGCTGAACGGGTCGGCGACAAAACGCTCGGCGGTCAGCCCCGGACGGTTCAGATAACCCCGCGCCAACCCGGTACCACCGAGGTACAGCTCACCGGCCATGCCTTGTGGCAGCAGGTTCAGATCGGCGTCGAGCACGTAGGCGCTGCGGTCGCCGATCCGGCTGCCGATCGGCGCGTAAGCGGCACCGCATGGCTCTTCACGGCCAGCCTTCCAGATCAACGGCGTGACCACGGTTTCGGTCGGGCCGTAGCCGTTGATGATGTAGTCCGGATCGAGGGCGCGTTTGACCCGTTCGAAACTGGCGCTCGGCACCGCATCGCCGCCGAAGCAATAGATCCGCACCTTCGGCGGGCTGCCGACACGCTCGGCGTGTTCGGCCAGTTGTTGCAGGTACACCGGCGGGAACGCGACCACGCTCACGCCGTGTTCAATCATCGCGTTGTAGGTCTGCTCCGGCGTCCACAATGTGTCGTCACGAATCAGCAGCGAAGCCCCGTGGGTCAGGCTGGTCAGCCAGCGTTCGTGGGCACCGTCGAAGGCGAACGACATGAAGTGGAATTCGCAGTCGCTGTCGCGCATTTCGTAGCGCTGACCGATGGCCTGGCAATGCATCGCCAGTGGGCCGTGGGCAACGCTGACGCCTTTCGGATTGCCGGTGGAACCGGAGGTGTAGATCACGTACGCGAGATTGTGCGGATCGACTGCCACCTGTGGCGCCGTGATCGGCAACTGGCGCAGGTCGAGACGATCCAGCTCCAGCAATGGCACCGATTCGGCCACCGGCAATTGCGCCGATACCGACGAATCGCTGATCAGCAGCGCCAGCCCCGAATCCTCAATCAGATAGGCCAGGCGTTCACGCGGATAACTGGTGTCCAGCGGCACATAGGCACCGCCGGCCTTGAGCACCGCCAGCAGCACGACGATCACCGCCTCGCTGCGCGGCAGGGCCACGCCGACCCGAGTCTCGGCGCCGACGCCACGGGCGATCAGCGCGTGAGCCAGTTGATTGGCACGCTGCTCGATCTCGCCATAACTGAAATGCTGACCGTTGAAGATCACCGCGGTGCGCTGCGGACGCTCGGCCGCCAGCGCAGCAATGCGCTGATGCACCGCGATGTCTAGCGGGTACGGCTGCGGCTGGTTTTCGGCTTGCTGGCGGGCATGCTCTTGCGCGCTGGCCAGAGCGATTTCGCCAAGGTTGCGCTCGGCCGACAGCGCAAACTGTTCAAGCAATTGCAGCAGATGGGCACTGATGCCTTCGATCACCTCAGCGGCAAACTGGCTGCGGTCGAAGCTGTAGTGCAGCGCCAGTTGCTGACCGAGGGTGACCGCCACGCTCAGGGCGTAGTGGGTCTGCTCAAGGTTGCCGACATCACCGAACTTCAGGCCCTGCCCGGCCTGACTCAGCGCCTGGGCGACCGGGTAGTTTTCGAACACCAGAATGTTGTCGAACAGCGCTTCCCCGCCCTGCCCGGCCCAGCGCTGGATGTCCGCCAGCGGCGTGTGTTCGAAGTCGCGCAGGCTGAGGTTTTGCGCCTGCACCGCTTGCAGCCATTGGCCAACGCTTTGGTCCGGACGCGGCGCGCCGATCACCGGCAGGGTGTTGATGAACAGGCCGACTTGCTGCTCGATGCCCGGCAAATCCGCCGGACGCCCGGCCACGGTCGCACCGAACGCCACCGCCTCGTGACCGGTGTAGCGCTGCAGCAACAGCAGCCACGCAGCTTGCACGAGAGTGTTGACGGTGACTTTCTGCTGCCGGGCAAACGCTTCCAGCGCCTGAGTGCGCGGCACGTCCAGCGTCAGGTAATGGTCACCGTGGCCGCTGTCGCCTTCGCCGCCGGTAGCGGCGCGGGCCAGTCGGGTCGGCTCTTGCAGCGCGGCCAATTGACCGCTCCAGAAGTCCTGGCTCAGCTGCGCGTCCTGACGCTGCAGCCAGGCGATGTAATCGCGATACCGTCCGCCGCCATGGGCCGGGGTGCGACCGCTGTAGCGCTGCAAGACTTCGCCGAGCAACTGCGAGTTGCTCCAGCCGTCCATCAGAATGTGGTGATGGGTGTAGATCAGGTGCCATTGCTCGGCAGCGGTCTGCACCAGCACCAGACGCAGCAACGGTGCATGGCTCAGATCGAATCCTTGCTGACGCTCGGCATCGGCGAGCGCCGCGAGGGCTGCCGGCTGATCGACGCGCTGACGCCAGTCGAGGATGCTGAATGGCAACTGCACCTGCTTATGGACGATCTGTAGCGGTTGCGCCAGTTCGCCCTGCCAGACGAAACCGCTGCGCAGAATGTCCTGCGCATCGACGGTGGCCTGCCACGCGGCGCGGAAACGCTCAGGGTCAAGGCCTTGCACATCCACGCGCAACTGGTTGATGTATTCCCCCGCCGCTTGCTCGTAGAGGGTGTGGAACAGCAAACCCTGCTGCATCGGCGACAGTGGGTAGACATCATCGAGCTGACCGGCCGGCACCGGCAGCGCATCCAGTTGCGCCTGGGTCACCCGAGCCAGCGGGAAGTCCGAAGGCGTCACTTGCGCAATGGGTAGCGTGCAGCAGTGTTCGATCAGCGCCTGCAACTCGATGGCGTATTGATCGACCAGTTGCTGCACCGTGACGCTGTCGAACATCTCGCGGCTGAAGCCCCAGCTCATCGACAGTTCGCCGCCATACACCTGACCTTCCACGGTCAGCCAGTTGCCCAGAGGCGCCGACGGATCCTGCGCCACGCCGCTGGTTTCAACCGACGGCACGAACAGCGCCGTCTCGTCGAACTGGCGATCGAACTGGCCGAGGTAGTTGAAGGTGATACGCGGCTGCGGCAGCGCGGCCAGTTCGGCGCGTGCCGCCGGCGCGGCCAGATGCCGTAGCACGCCGTAACCCAGACCTTTGTCCGGCACCGCGCGCAGTTGCTCCTTGATCGCCTTGATCGAACCGTCGAGATCAGCGCCGGCGGTCAGGTTGACCGCGAACAGACTGGTGAACCAGCCCACGGTGCGGGTCAGGTCAATGTCATCGAACAGATCTTCGCGGCCATGCCCTTCCAGTTCGATCAACGTGCCCGGCTGCTGGCTCCAGCGGCTGATGGTGCGCGCCAGTGCGGTGAGCAACAGATCGTTGACCTGGGTGCGATAGGCGGCGGGCGCCTGTTGCAGCAACTGGCGGGTGCGCTCGGCGTCGAGGCGCCATTCGATTTTCTCGCCATGCAGGTTGTGCAGGCTGCCATCCGGGCGGTCGCACGGCAGATCCTTGGCACCCTGATGCTGGGCTTTCCAATAACCCAATTGCTCATCGAAACGCGACGCATCCTGCGCCAGACGCGCCGTCCAGCTCTGGAACGCGCTGGTCTTCGCCGGCAACTGAATGCCGCCACCCGCCGCCAGTTGCTCGTAAGCCTGCTGCAGATCTTCCAGCAGCACCCGCCAGGAAACGCCATCGACCGCCAGGTGATGAATGATCAGTGCCAGTCGTTGCGAGCCGTCGGCCATGGTCACCAGCAACGCCCGCAGCAACGGGCCGTTTTGCAGGTCGAGGCTGCGCTGCGCTTCGTTGCACAACACCTGCAACTGTTCGGCAGATTCGGCATCGCGTTGCCACAGCTCAGCGCTGCTCAGCAGCGGGCCGTGGCTTTGCTGCCAGCCTTCGCTGCCTTCGACAAAACGCAGGCGCAAGGCGTCGTGGTGATTGATCAGGTGGGTCAGCGCCGCATCGAGCCATTGCGCGTTCAACGCCTCACGCGGGGTCAGCAGCAACGACTGGTTCCAGTGCTCGCGCACCGGCATCGCGCGGCTGAAGAAATCCTGCTGGATCGGCCCGAGCACGGCGTCGCCGGTCACCGGGCCCTGATCCACCGAGGACAGATGATCGTGGCTCGCGACCAGCGCCAGACTGCGCACGGTCTGGTACTGGAACAGGTCACGCGGGCTGATGCGGATCCCGGCCTGTCGCGCACGGCTGACCACTTGAATCGAGATGATCGAATCGCCGCCCAGTTCGAAGAAGTTGTCTTCGAGGCCGACGCGGTCGAGGCCGAGCACAGCTTCCCAGATCGCCGCGAGGGCTTTCTGCATGGCGTCCTGTGGCGCCACGAACGCCTGTTGTGGCGCGGCATCCGGTTGCGGCAAGGCCTTGCGGTCGAGTTTGCCGTTGGCGGTGACCGGCAATTTATCGAGGGTGATCAGGTAGGTCGGCACCATGAATTCCGGCAGGCTGCCGAGCAGCCACGCCTTGACGTCTTGCTGCCACTGTTCGTCGGCCTGCGCCTGCTCCAGCACCAGATACGCCGCCAGATGCTTGCCGCCCTGCACCAGCACCACCGCCTCACGCACCAGTGAGTGCTGCATCAGGCGGGTCTCGATTTCGCCCAACTCGATGCGCAAACCGCGCAACTTGACCTGATGGTCGAGACGCCCGAGGTATTCGATCACCCCGTCGGCACGCTGCCGCACACGGTCGCCGGTGCGGTACAGGCGCGCGCCGTCATGGAACGGGCACGGCACAAAACGTTCGGCCGTCAGCGCCGGACGCCGGTGATAACTGCGCGCCAGCCCGGCGCCGCCCAGATACAGTTCACCGGCGACACCGCTCGGCACCGGCAGCAACTCGGCATCGAGGACATGGGTGCGCAGGTTGGCGATCGGCCGGCCGATCGGCACGCTGTCCGCGCCTTCATCGACACAGGTCCAGTGGGTGACGTCGATGGCCGCTTCGGTCGGGCCGTACAAGTTATAGAGGCTGGCGTTCGGCAGTTTGGCGAAGACTTGCAGCTGCGCATCCAGCGGCAACGCTTCACCGCTGCAGACAATCCGCTTGAGACCGCTGCAGCTTTCCACGCCGGTCTCGTGAATGAACGCCTGCAACATCGACGGCACAAAGTGCAGCGTGCTGATGCCATAGCGGTTGATGCTATCGATCAGTTGCAGCGGATCACGGTGCGCACCCGGCGCAGCCACCACCAGCCGCGCGCCGGTCAGCAGCGGCCAGAAGAACTCCCACACCGACACGTCGAAACTGAACGGGGTTTTCTGCAGCACCGAATCGCTGGCGTCCAGCGCATAGGCTTCCTGCATCCAGCACAAACGGTTGACCAGCGCCGCGTGGCTGTTGCCGGCGCCCTTCGGCTTGCCGGTGGAACCGGAGGTGTAAATCACGTACGCCAGGTTCAGCGGATCGACGCTGACCTCCGGACGGCTATCACTGTAACAGTCGAGCAGCCCCGGCTGATCCAGGGTGATGACGTTTACGCCGTCAGTCGGCAGCGCTGCCAGCAGCGCCTGTTGCGTCAGCAGCAAGGTGATGCCGCTGTCCTCGATCATGTAGGCCAGACGCTCCTGCGGGTACTCCGGATCCAGCGGCACGTAGGCGCCGCCGGCCTTGAGAATCGCCAGCAGCGCGACGACCATTTCCACCGAACGCAGAGCGCAAACGCCGACCAGACTGTCCGCCTGCACACCTTGTTCGCGCAGCAGATGCGCCAGGCGATTGGCCCGGGCATCCAGTTCGGCGTAACTCAGGGTCTGCTCGCCGAACACCAGTGCCGATGCCTGCGGCGTACGCGCGACCTGCGCTTCGATCAGATGATGAATCGGCGTGTCGCTCGGGTACTGCGCATGGACGTTGTTCCAGTCGTGCACCAGCATGCGCTGCTCGTCTGCCTCCAGCAGCGGCAACTCACCAATGCGCTGCGACGGATCAGCGACCATCGCCGTCAGCAAGCGCAGCCAGTGCCGCGCCATGCGTTCGATGGTCGGTGCATCGAACAGGTCGCTGGCGTAGGTCAGGGCGGCGTGCAGCTTGCCGCCCTTCTCCCAGGTGTCCAGCGTCAGGTCGAACTGGGTGGTGCGGCTCTGCCAGTCGAGGCTGTCGAGTTGCAGGCCGGATGCGGTGCTGATGGTGGCGATATCGGCGACGTGCGGCTGATGGTTGTACATCACCTGGAACAGCGGTGTGTGGCTGAGGCTGCGTTCCAGCTTCAGCGCTTCGACCAGTTGCTCGAACGGCAGATCCTGATGCGCCTGGGCACCGAGCGCGGTTTCCTTGACCGCCCGCAGCAGTTCATCGACCCGGGTCTGGCCGTGCAGCTGCGTGCGCAGCACTTGGGTGTTGACGAAGAAGCCGATCAGGCCCTCAATCTCGCCGCGATTGCGGTTGGCGATCGGCACGCCGACACGCAGGTCGGTCTGCCCGGTGTAACGGTGCAGCAGCGCATTGAAAGCGCCGAGCAGGAACATGAACACGGTGACCTGATGTTGTTGCGCGGTGCTACGCAGTTGCTCGGCGAGTTGGCCGTCGACCGCAAACTCGTAACGAGTGCCGCGATAGCTCGGCATCGCCGGGCGCGAATGATCCAGTGGCAGCTCCAGCACCGGGTGTTCGTCGCCCAGTTGCGCTTGCCAATAGTCGAGCTGGCGCGCCTGCTCACCGGCCTCCAGCCAGCGGCGTTGCCACAGCGCATAGTCGCTGTACTGGATCGGCAGTGGCGGCAATTGCGGCGCCTGCCCGGCGTCGAACGCGTCGTAGCAACGGATGAATTCGTCGATCAACACGTTCATCGACCAGCCATCGGAGACGATGTGATGCAGGGTCAGCAGCAGCACGTGTTCCTGCTCGGCGAGCTTGAGCAAGGTCACTCGCAGCAACGGGCCGACCGCCAGATCAAATGGCAGCACCGACTGCTGTTCGGCGGCGCGGATCACCGCCTGCTCGCGCTCGCTGGCCGGCAATGCGCTGAAGTCTTCCCGGTTAATCAGCAGCGGCGCGGTGGCTGGCACTTGCAGCAGGCTGTCATCGGCCTGGCGCTGGAACACCGTACGCAGGGTTTCGTGACGCTCCACGAGACTGGTGAAGGCTTGCTCCAGCGCCGCCAGGTTCAGCCGCCCGTTGAGCCGCACCGCACCGGGCAGGTTGTAGGCGCCGCTCTGCGGGTCGAGTTGCCACAGGAACCACATGCGGCGCTGCGCGTAAGACAGCGCCTGACGATCCTCGGCTGCGATGCCGGCCGGTATCGGGAACCGCGCGAAATCCACGCCCTCCTTGTGCAGGGCCGCGAGGAACATCTGGCGCTTTTCCAGGGGCAACCCGATAAACCGGCGAGCAAGTTTCAAGGAGTCTTCAGCATTCATTTCTCAGCATCCGGATCAGTAGGCAGGAAGCACAAAGGCACGTCGTCCCTATAAAACGAATGCAGACCGGAAAAATTAGCGAATGAGAACAACTGTCAGACAGACAAAACCCTGTGGGAGCGAGCCTGCTCGCGATAGCGATAGATCAGTCACTGCAACATTGACTGACAGGTCGCTATCGCGAGCAGGCTCGCTCCCACAGGGTCTCGGATGAATCCGCAGAATCGGTTTACACGACGGCCATCAGGCTGTGCCGACGATGATGGCCCTCCAGCTGATCCTTGATCACCTTGAGCACTTTGGCCTCATGCTCATGAATGAAGAAGTGCCCGCCGGCGAGCATGTCCACCGAAAAGCTGCCGCGGGTTTCCTTGCTCCAGCCGATCAGTTGTTCGGTGGTCGCGCGATCCGCCTTGCCGCCCAGCACGTGCACCGGGCAGTTGAGCAACGGCCGCTGCAACGGCTCGAATTTGCCGCAGAGCAGAAAATCCGCGCGCAGGATCGGCAGGGTCAGGCTCATCAGCTCGGCATTGGCCAGCACTTCTTCGCTGGTGCCGTTGAGCGTGCGCAATTGATCGATCAGCTCGGCGTCGGTTTTCGGCTCGGCAAAACCGCGATCGTAATCGGCGCGCATCGTCGGCGCCGCCGTGCCCGAGGCAAACAGCGCCACCGGTTCCGGACAGCCCAATGCGCGCAGCGCGTGAGCGATTTCGCAGGCCAGCAGCGCGCCCAGGCTATGGCCGAACAACGCATACGGCGCTTTGAGATTCGGCCGCAATTCCTTGGCCAGTTGCATCGCCAGCGCACGCATATCCGTGTGCAGCAGCTCGTCGAAACGTGCACCGCGCCCCGGCAGTTCCACCGGTTGCAGTTGCAGCCATTGCGGCAGTTTTGGCCGCCAGCGGCTGTAGACCATGGCGCTGGCGCCGGAGTACGGCAGGCACAGCAGGGTCAGCTTGTTCACCCAGCTTTTCCTCGAAAAATTTGTCTGTAGAGAGAAACGGATTACGCCCCCGGCAAATTAGTCGCGCGCCGGTAAATTGCGCCAACAGGCGCTCGTTAACTGTTCAGGCCAAAACCAATAACGAGGATTCACCGTGGACCTGCAGAGCATCCTGGGCAAGTTGTTCGCCAACGCCGGTGCCGTCGGCATCGAAGGCGTTTTCCAATTCGTGTTTGGCCCGCAGCAGGCCTACTGGTCGGAGGTCAAGGCCAGCAGTCGCACCGCGCCCGGACGCCATCCCAGCCCCGACGTGACCATTGAAGTCGCCGAGAGCGATTTTCTCGGGATCATGGGCGGCCAAGTCAATGTCGAAGAACTGTTCGCCAGCGGACGCCTGAAAATCGGCGGCAACATGGGCCTGGCGACGCTGCTGCCGCAGATAATCGAGCATGCGATGCACGGTGGCGCAGTGGCGCAAAAGGTCGACATGAACAAGCGCTACCCGACCCCGCCACGCTTCAGCGAACAACTCACCGCAGGGCTGCCGGTGCAGACCCGCATCGAGCGCCATGCGCGCGATGAATTGTCGGTCAGCGAATTCAAAAGCAGATACTTGCCCAACGGCATCCCGGTGGTGATCAGCAATGCCTTGCAGGACTGGCCGCTGTTCAAGCTCAGTCGCGAGGAATCACTGGTGCATTTCGCCGAACTGCAGGGCATCACCCGCCACGGCGATTACGTGAAGAAAACCTTTTCCACCGAACGTGATTTCCGCTCGACGTCGATGGCCGAGTTCATTGCCTCGCTGGACCAACCGGCAGTCAAACGGGCTGACGGCGAACCACCGGCCTACATGGGCAACAACATCCTGCCGGCGCAATTGCTGCAGCAGATCAAGTACCCGCCCTACTTCGATGCCTCGCTGTTCATCCCGCCACGCATCTGGATCGGCCCCAAAGGCACGCTGACGCCGCTGCACCGCGACGACACCGACAACCTGTTCGCGCAGGTCTGGGGCCAGAAGCAGTTCACCCTCGCCGCCCCGCATCACCGCGAGGCGCTGGGCACCTGGTCGACAGCGCCAAAGGGTGGCCTGGATGGCTGCGACTTCAACCCCGACGCGCCGGACTACGAGCGCTTTCCCGCAGCACGCGATGTGACGTTCCTGCGCGTGACGCTGGAGGCCGGGGATCTGCTGTTTCTGCCGGAGGGCTGGTTCCATCAGGTGGAATCGGTGTCGACGTCACTGTCGGTGAATTTCTGGGTGAATTCGGGACGTGGTTGGTAACCCATTCGCTGCTTGTGTGGATAACTCTGTGGCGAGGGGATTTATCCCCGATCGACTGCGCAGCAGTCGCAAACTCACCCGGCACGCTTCTTCTGAAGGAAAGGGCTGGCTGGATTTGGGGCTGCTTCGCGGCCCATCGGGGATAAATCCCCTCACCACAACAGCTCATCAATGCCGGGTGGTTATTTCAGGTGCCGATAACTCTGAAACGCCGACGCCAACACCACCGCCCCCGCCACAATCGCCAGCCAGAATCCGCTGCGGGCGCCAAACGCATCCACCAACGCGCCCGAGCCGGCGGCGCCGATCGCCACGCCGATACTCAGCCCCGTCACCAGCCAGGTCAGGCCTTCAGTCAGTTTGGCCGGCGGCACAATGCGCTCGATCAACGCCATGGCAACAATCAGCGTCGGCGAGAAGAACAATCCCGCGACAAACACCGCCAGCGACAAACCGAAAATATTGCTCGCCAGCAACAATGGCAGCGTGGTCACCGCCGTCGCCACGCCGCCGTACAGAAACAGGCGCGGCAACGGCAGTTTCGAACGCATCGCGCCAAACGCAATCCCGGCCAGACACGAGCCGATGGCGTACACCGACAACACGATGCTCGCCGCCGCCGGCTGGCCCTGCTGCTGGGCGAAGGCGACGCTGACCACATCGACCACATCGACCACACCGACGATGACGCCCATGGCAAGCATCAACGCCAGCAGCCATTGCACGTCGGTCGAGCGAATGATCGAACCCTGATGCTGTGATTCCTGCGGGTGCACCGCCGGCTCGGTGCTGCGCTGGGCGACAAACGCCGTCACCCCGATCGCCAGCGCCAACAGCGCGGCCAACGGCCCGGCCTCGGGAAACGCCACTACGCACAAACCCACCGACAGCGGCGGGCCGACGATGAAACAGACTTCATCGAGCACCGATTCCAGCGCATAGGCAGTCTGCAATTGCGGCTGGCCGCGATAGATCTCGGTCCAGCGCGCACGCACCATCGCCGACATGCTCGGCATGCACCCGGCCAGCGCGGCGAAAATGAACAGCGTCCAGGTCGGCGCCTGCAAACGCGTACACAGCAGCAACATCAACAGCGCCCCGCCACCGATCAATGCCGACAACGGCAGCACTTTGCCCTGGCCGAAACGATCCACCAGCCGCGACACCTGCGGCGCACAAAACGCCGTGGCCAGGGCAAACGTCGCCGCCACCGCACCGGCCAGCGCGTACCCGCCCTTGAGCTGCGAGAGCATGGTGATCACGCCGATACCGGTCATGGAAATCGGCATGCGCGCGATCATCCCGGCCAGTACAAAAGCCCGGGCGCCGGGGGCGGTGAATAATTCGCGGTAGGGGTTTGCCATGGGGACAGCCTCATCAGGGGCCGCCAAGTTGCCATAAAGGTTGATGAGCGTGGAAGCGCACAATTGTTGGTGGAATGTGAAGGCCCCTTCGCGAGCAAGCCCGCTCCCACGGGGGGCAGCGCATTCTAACCGTGGGAGCGAGCCTGCTCGCGAAGAGGCCGGCATATTCACCACAACACCGCACCGTCGAATGAACTCTCATGGCTTGCGACCAGTCAGCTAAATAGGCCCTCACTCAAGGCACGACTTCGCATGCAAATATCCCTCGCCCGCCAAGTGGCACTGGTCACCGGCGCCAGCTCCGGCATCGGCCACGCTGCCGCCAAAGCGCTGGCTGCTGCCGGCGCAGCCGTCGTGATCAATTACAACCGTCAGGCCGAACCTGCCGAGGCGCTGGCGCAGCAAATCATCGCCGACGGCGGTCAGGCACTGGCCATCGGCGCCGATGTGTCGAAGGAAGACGAGGTTGAACGGCTGTTCGCCGAGACCCTCGAGGCCTTTGGCTCGCTGGATATTCTGGTGGCCAACTCCGGCCTGCAAAAGGATGCCGCTGCGGTCGACATGACCCTCGAAGACTGGAACACGGTGATCGGCGTCAACCTCACCGGCCAGTTCCTCTGCGCCCGCGCCGCGCTACGGATTTTCAATCGCCAGGGTGTGCGTGAAGGCGTGTCCCGCGCGGCCGGCAAGATCATTCACATGAGCTCCGTACACCAGCGCATTCCGTGGGCCGGGCATGTCAACTATGCGGCGTCCAAGGGCGGCGTCGATCAGTTGATGCAGACCCTCGCCCAGGAAGTCAGCCAGCAGCGCATCCGTATCAACGGCATCGCGCCGGGGGCGATTCGCACGGCAATCAATCAAGAAGCCACAGAAGGCGCGGCCGGTGAGAAGCTGCTGGATCTGATCCCTTACGGTCGCATCGGCGATGTCGAGGACATCGCCAACGCGGTGGTGTTTCTCGCTTCCGACGCCGCCGACTACATCGTCGGCACCACCCTGTTCATCGACGGCGGCATGAGTCTTTATCCGGAGTTTCGTGGCAATGGCTGAGCATCATCCTGAACGACAAAGCCCGATCGACGCCCACGGCATCATCGGTGATCTGCGCAGTGCCGCACTGGTCAACGACAAGGGCAGCGTGGATTTTTTCTGCTGGCCGGAATTCGACAGCCCGTCGATCTTCTGTTCACTGCTCGACACGCCCGAGGCAGGAATTTTCCAGCTCGCCCCGGACTTGCCCGATGCCCGACGCGAACAGATCTACCTGCCGGACACCAACGTTCTGCAAACGCGCTGGCTCAGCGAACAGGCCGTGGTGGAAATCACCGATCTGCTGCCGATCGGCGACAGTGTCGATGACCTGCCGTTGCTGATGCGCCGGGTGCGGGTGGTCAGCGGTGAAGCGACGTTTCACATGCGCTGCGCGGTGCGCCATGACTATGCCCGCGCCAACACTCGGGCGCAGATGGACGAACAATCGGTGGTTTTCAGCGCCGAAGGTCAGCCGTCGTTGCGGCTGGTGACGGATCAGGCGTTGCACATCGATGGCGAAGCGGCCGTTGCTTCCTTCAGCTTGAAACAGGATCAGCACGCCGAATTCGTCCTCGGTGGCGCCGACGATCCGCGCTTCAAGGATGACGGCGCAAAAATGTGCCTGGAGCGCACGCTGAAGTTCTGGCGCGACTGGATCGGCCAGTCCAACTACCGCGGGCGCTGGCGGGAGATGGTCAATCGTTCGGCCCTCGCGTTGAAGCTGCTGACCTCGCGCAAGCACGGCGCGATCCTCGCCGCCGCCACCTTCGGCCTGCCGGAAACCCCCGGCGGCGAGCGCAACTGGGACTATCGCTACACCTGGATCCGCGACGCTTCATTCACCGTCTACGCGTTCATGCGCCTGGGTTTTGTCGACGAGGCCAACGCCTACATGGGCTGGCTGCGTGGGCGGGTCAGCGATTGTCAGGGAAATTCGACCAAACTCAACATCCTCTATGCGATCGACGGTCGCCAGGAGCTGCCGGAAACCGAACTCACGCACCTTTCCGGTCATGGTGGCGCGCAACCGGTGCGCATCGGCAATGGCGCGTACGATCAGATTCAGCTCGATATCTTTGGCGAACTGATGGACGCGGTGTACCTGGTCAACAAGTACGGCGACGCGATTTCCCACCAGGGCTGGAAACACGTGCGCGAAGTGGTCGATCAGGTGTGTGAGACCTGGCAGACAACCGATGTAGGCATTTGGGAAATGCGCGGTGAGCAACATCACTTCTTGCACTCGCGGTTGATGTGTTGGGTGGCGCTTGACCGGGCCATCCGCCTGGCCTCGAAACGCTCGCTGCCGGCGCCGTTCGTCCAGTGGGATCAGACCCGGCAGGCGATCTACGCCGACATCTGGGACAACTTCTGGGATGAGGAGCGCGGGCATTTCGTCCAGTACAAGGGCGGCACCGCGCTCGACGGCTCGATGCTGCTGATGCCGCTGGTGCGTTTCGTCAGCGCCAAGGACCCACGCTGGTTATCGACTCTGGAAGCGATCGAAAAGTCTCTGGTGCGCGACGGCATGGTCTACCGCTACCGTAACGATGACGCCAATATCGACGGTTTGGCCGGCACCGAAGGCGCCTTCGCCGCTTGCTCGTTCTGGTACGTCGAATGCCTGGCCCGGGCCGGTCAGGTGGAAAAGGCGCATCTTGAGTTTGAACAACTGCTGCGCTACGCAAACCCGCTGGGGCTGTACGCCGAAGAGTTCGACAGCAAGGGCCGCCATCTGGGCAATACCCCGCAGGCACTGACGCACTTGGCGCTGATCAGTGCGGCGAGTTTTCTTGATCGGCGTTTGAGTGGGGAGAAGAGTGTTTGGCAGCCGTAATTTCGTCAGTGTCTGTAGGAAATATGCCGCATCAGCGCGCTTCGCCGGGCTAACCCCTACACAGAAATAAACAGAATCAGATCTCCTGTGGTGAGGGGATTTATCCCCGACGGGCTGCGCAGCGGCCCCGCTCTTTGCCTGCTTATTTGTTCGGCAGTACCGCATTGCATGGCTTTGCGACTGCTGCGCAGCCGATCGGGGATGAATCCCCTCGCCACAGTTTGCGTGGTTTGTTCCTGCTTCTTCTAAACAACACCCAGGCAAATCCCTCCCCCGCAACCTGCACTTACACCCTGAAATACCCTGTTGCCAGCTGTTACATCCCCCCCTACCATCCACCGCAACGGGCACAGCGGAGCTGTCCAATAAAACCCGAATTCAAGGAACCAGAATGACCCAGCACGTCCACCGCCCCATCGCCACGCCCCTGCGCACCGGCCTGACCCGCACCCAACTGTGGGAAGCCGCCGACAAAGGCCTGATCAAGTGCTGGGAAATCGGCCGCCAGCGCGCCACCCGCTTCCCCGACCTTGCGCAACAATGCCTCGCCGGCGAACTGCCGGTGCTCGGCTGGAAAGGTGGCGTGAGCCGCAGCCTGAAGAAAAACGAGAAATACGGCTCGCTGAAATACCTCGCCCAGTGGCAGGGCTTGCGGGGCGAGGATCTGGATATTGATCTGGGTGAGGAACGTTCGCTGACCTGCTCGCGGACGAAGATGCGGGTAACGTTTACCCCGGATCGGACGAAGTATTTCAATCAGGTGGCGGAAGCTGAGGCTTAAGGAGAAGCAACCCCGGCAAGTGACGCTTCACCTGTGGCGAGGGAGCTTGCTCCCGGCGGGTTGCGAAGCGACCCCATACTTCAATGGACCTGCTGCGCAGGCCTGCGGGAGCAAGCTCCCTCGCCACAAAGGAATGGTCTAGTGTTGCCTGACGCCCAATTGCTGTGGAGTCTGCCGTGTCTGACATTCAACGCGTACCGACACCCAACTTGAGCGTTGCCTTTGAACAGCACGGCCCGTCCAGCGGCGACGCGGTCATATTGCTGCATGGCTTCCCCTACTCGCCTCGGGCGTACGACGAAATCGCCCCGGTCCTCGCCGCCCACGGTTATCGGGTGATCGTCCCGTACCTGCGCGGTTACGGGCCGACTCGCTTCAACCACCCCGAAACACTGCGCTCCGGCCAGCAAGCAGCCCTCGCTCAGGACTTGCTGGAGTTGATGGATGCATTGGGTATCGAACAGGCCACGCTTTGCGGTTACGACTGGGGCGGTCGGGCAGCGTGCATCGTTGCGGCGCTGTTTCCCGAGCGGGTGCGCGGGTTGGTGACGGGGGATGGCTATAACGTGCAGGACATCGCCAATTCGACCCGACCACTGGATCCCGAGACCGAGCACCGTTATTGGTACCAGTACTATTTCCACACGCCACGCGGCGTCGCGGGCCTGACGCAAAATCGGCGGGCGTTCTGTGAGCTGCTGTGGAAATTGTGGTCACCGACCTGGGCACGCAACGCCGAACGTTATCCGCTGAGCGCTACGGCCTTCGACAACCCGGATTTTGTTGACGTGGTGATCCATTCCTACCGTCATCGCTTCATGTATGCCGCAGGCGATCCGGCGCTGCAATGGATCGAAGACGCGTTGATCAAACAACCGCCGATCAGTGTGCCGACTATTTCTCTGTGCGGTGCCGATGACGGGGTCGGCCCGGCGCCGGAAATAGATGACGACATTGCGCACTTCACCGGCCCGTACGAAAGGCGCGTCCTGCCCGGTATCGGCCACAACATTCCCGAAGAAGCACCGCAGCAAACCCTCAAGGCATTACTGGATCTGCTCCAGCACTGACCGAAAACCGCTCCCGATACGCCTGCGGCGTCACCCCGATCGCCCGCAGAAAACTGCGGCGCAATGTTTCTTCACTGCCAAACCCGCAATTGGCCGCAATCCGTTTCACCGGCAGCCCGGTGTCACTGAGCAGACGCCGGGCGGTTTCGACGCGGATCAGTTCGATGGCGCGGGCCGGGGTCTGGCCGGTGTCGGCGCGGTAGTGGCGGACGAAACTGCGTTCGCTCATGCCGGCCTGTTCGGCCAGGGTCGGCACGCCGAGGTCGCAGGTGAGGTTTTCGGCGATCCAGGCGTGCAGCTCATCAAAGCGATTGCCCTGATTCTGCAGGGCCAGGGTCACGCTGAACTGCGACTGCCCGCCGGGGCGTTTGAGGAACACCACCAGATGCCGGGCGACGTCGAGGGCGATATCGCGGCCCAGATCTTCCTCGACCATCGCCAGCGCCAGATCGATGCCGGCGGTGACGCCGGCCGAGGTCCAGACCGGGCCGTCGTTGATGAAGATCGGGTTGGCTTCGACCTGCAGCTTCGGGTGCTGCTGGGCCAGTTGTTCGCAGCGGGTCCAATGGGTGACCACGCGACGTCCGTCGAGCCAGCCGCTCGCCGCCAGTAGAAATGCCCCCGTACACACCGAGGCGACGCGTCGGCATTTCGCCGCATGCTCCCGCACCCAGTCCACCAGTGCCAAATCCTCCGCCGCCGGGTAAATGCCCCAGCCACCGGCGATGATCAAGGTATCGCTGTCCTGCTGCGGCAACGGTTCGGCCAACACCGCCAGCCCCGCCGAGGACATCACCGCCCCACCCTCACTGGCGATCACCGACGGCGCATACGGCACCGGCAAGCCGCGCTGGCGAGCGATGTCGTTGGCCGAGGCGAACACTTGCAGCGGGCCGGTGACGTCGAGGATCTGCATGTTGGCGAACGCGAGCACGTGAATGGCTTTGGGCATTTGGCGTAATTCGTGGGGTTATTGGCGTATACGCCAGAACCTACGCGCCTACAGTGAAGCCGTCCACCCCTCAAATGGAGAAATCCCCCATGACGTTGCAGATCGGTTTTCTGTTGTTTCCGCAGGTGCAGCAACTCGACCTGACCGGTCCCTATGACGTGCTGGCCTCGCTGTCGGATGTGCAGGTGCATCTGATCTGGAAAGATCTGGTGCCGGTCACCGCCAGCACCGGCCTGCTGTTGAAACCGACCACCACCTTCGAGGACTGCCCGAATCTGGATGTGATCTGCATTCCCGGCGGCGCCGGGGTCGGGCCGCTGATGGAAGATGAGCAGACGCTGGGGTTCATCAAGCGTCAGGCGGCGCAGGCCAGGTATGTGACGTCGGTGTGCACCGGTTCGCTGGTGCTGGGCGCGGCGGGACTGCTGAAAGGCAAACGTGCGACCACCCACTGGGCCTATCACGAACTGCTGCCGAAACTCGGCGCGATTGCGGTGCAGGACCGGGTGGTGCGCGACGGCAATCTGTTTACCGGTGGCGGGATTACCGCAGGCATCGACTTTGCGCTGGTGCTGGCCGCCGAACTGGTGGGGGCCGAGGCGGCGCAGTTGATTCAACTGCAGCTGGAATATGCGCCGGCACCGCCGTTTGAATCGGGCAGCCCGCAGACGGCGCCGAGTGCTGTCGTCGATGAGGCTCGGCACCGTGCAGCGCCTTCGTTGAAACTGCGCACGGAAATCACCGAGCGCGCGGCGGCGAAACTCGATCTGCGCTGATTCCTCAGCCACACAGATCTACTGTGAGAGCGGGCTTGCTCGCGAATGCGGTGTATCCGTCGAGATTTTTATCGCCTGACACACCGCATTCGCGAGCAAGCCCGCTCCCACAATGGGTTTTGTGGATGGCCTCAGGTTTGGAGCCTGTCCCCGCATCCCGCCTCACCTTTACTTGTCCCCACGCCCTCACCCGTGTAGAAAGCCCTTCCACAAAATTCTGCACAAGGACTTTCGATGAAGGCGTTGCCATGGCTCTATCTGGCACTTCTCAGCCTCGGTTATGGATTGGCGTTGAGCTTTGGCCAACTCGGCTGGCTCGCGCTGATCTCCGTGGGACTATTGCTGGTGACCGGTTTCGCCGTGCGCCAACAGCAGGTGCCGGTGGCGCGCCTGTTGGGGCATGCCGTGTTCATCTTCCTCGCCCTGTCGCTGGCGCTGCACTGGTTGCCGGGATTCGCCAACGGCCGGGCCATTGCCCCGCTGCGTTTCACCGACGACGCTGTGCCGTTTGCGATGTACCTGAATCTGGATAAACCCTTGATCGGCTTCTGGCTGTTGCTCGCCTGCCCGTGGATTGTCGCGGCACGCTCGCTGCGTCCGACGGTGTACGCCAGCGTCCTCGCCCTGACGTTGAGCGCCGTCCTGGCACTGGGCGGCGCACTGTTGTTCGGCATGATTGCCTGGGCGCCGAAGTGGCCTGATCAGGCATGGCTGTGGCTGCTGAACAATTTGCTGTTGGTGACGCTGGTCGAGGAAGCGCTGTTTCGCGGCTATATACAGGGCGGTTTGAGCCGCCTGTTCAAGCACCTGCCCCACGGCGACAACCTCGCTCTGCTGCTGGCGTCGCTGATCTTTGCCCTGGCGCATCTGGGCGCGGGATGGCACTGGGTGTTGCTGGCGGGTCTGGCGGGTGTCGGCTATGGTCTGGCCTACCGTTTCGGTGGCCTTGCTGCGGCGATCGCCACGCATTTCGGGCTGAACCTGCTGCATTTTGCGCTGTTTACCTATCCGATGCTGGCCGGTTGAAGCAAGAGCGGTTTTGCGACGCCGTACTTATATCTGAAAAAAAACTTCAATAATTTCCTGACAGCGCCGACAACCTTTCAAAGCCTTGCGGATTGAAAAACCATGCGTAATAACCAGCCCATTACACAACGCGAACGGACTTTCCCGGCTCAGCAGCGGTTGATTTCCACAACCGACGCTAAAGGCGTGATCACCTACTGCAACGACGCTTTCGTCGAAATCAGCGGGTTTTCGCGTGAAGAGCTGATCCGTGCGCCGCACAACCTGGTTCGTCACCCCGACGTCCCGGCTGCGGTGTTTTCGCACATGTGGGGCACACTGAAACAAGGCTTGCCATGGATGGGCATTGTCAAGAATCGCTGCAAATCCGGTGACCACTACTGGGTGAACGCCTACGTGACACCGGTGTTCGACGGCAATCAGGTGGTCGGTTACGAGTCGGTGCGGATCAAACCCACCGCCGAACAGATCCGCCGTGCCGAAGCGCTCTACCAACGCATCAACCAGGGCAAGTCGGCAATCCCTTCCAGCGACAAATGGCTGCCGGTGCTGCAGGACTGGCTGCCATTCATTCTGGTCAGCCAGTTGAGCTTCGTGATCGGCGCGACCCTTAACTCGCACTGGGGCTTTGCCCTCGCTGCCGGCTTGTCGGTGCCGCTGGGCCTGATGGGCCTGCAATGGCAGCAACGCGGGCTCAAGCGCCTGCTGCGTCTGGCCGAGCAGACCACCTCCGACCCGCTGATCGCGCAGATGTACACCGACAGCCGTGGCGCGCAGGCGCGTCTGGAAATGTCGATCCTCAGCCAGGAAGCGCGCCTGAAAACCTGCCTGACCCGTCTGCAGGACACCGCCGAGCACCTGACCGATCAAGCGAAACAGTCCGACGCCCTGGCGCACAACAGCTCCAGCGGTCTGGAACGCCAGCGCGTGGAAACCGAACAGGTCGCCACCGCCGTCAACCAGATGGCCGCCACCACGCAGGAAGTGGCCAGCCACGTACAGCGCACAGCCGACGCCACCCAGGAAGCCAACCGCCTGACCGGTCGCGGCCGCGACATCGCCGGCGAAACCCGCGAAGCCATCCAGCGCCTGTCGGTGGTGGTCGGCGAAACCGGCCTGACCGTCACCCAACTGGCCAAGGACAGCGACGAAATCGGCGGCGTGGTCGACGTGATCAAAGGCATCGCCGACCAGACCAACCTGCTCGCCCTCAACGCCGCCATCGAAGCGGCACGTGCCGGCGAAATGGGCCGTGGCTTCGCCGTGGTGGCTGATGAAGTCCGTCAACTGGCGCAACGCACCAGCGAATCCACCGGGCAGATCCATGCCCTGATCGCCAAGCTGCAGCAGACTGCCTCCAGCGCCGTGCAAACCATGGAAGCCGGGCATCGCCAGGCCGAAGAAGGTGTGGCGCGGGTACTGGAAGCGGATCAGGCATTGGTCGGCATCAGCGAAGCGGTGGCCAACATCACGGACATGACCACCCAGATCGCTGCAGCGACGGAAGAGCAAAGTGCCGTGGCTGAAGAAATCAGCCGCAACATCAGCAACATTTCGGAACTGGCGGACCAGACCTCGGAACAGGCGCATAACTCGGCGTTGCTGAGTGAAGAGCTGACCAAGACTGCGAATACTCAGTATTCGTTGGTGGAGCGGTTTAACCGCTAAAAGCAAAAGATCGCAGCCTGCGGCAGCTCCTACACCGATCACCTGTAGAGCTGCCGAAGGCTGCGATCTTTTGACCTGGAAGCCCGGGCAGCGAAAGCGTCCGGGCTTTTTGTTGCCGGTCTGAAACTGATGGTGTCTGGCAGACCGCATTCGCGAGCAAGCTCGCTCCCACATTCAGTCCTGTGTACGCAGAACCAATGTGGGAGCGAGCTTGCTCGCGTAGAGGCCATAACGGCCAGCGAATTATTGAGGCAACCGCAGTTTGTCCAGCAGTCGATTGACCAACAGCTCGTTCAACATGATCAGCTGTTGCAGCGCCAGCAGCGGTTTGCGCTCCGGGCCGCCGATTGAGTTGGCGATATTGCCAGCCATGACTTTGGCCGACGACAACGATTCGCAAGCCTCGGCGATCAAGAGGAGGTGCAGCGAAGCAAACCGTAGGCGCTGCCCCCCGGATCGATCCCGGAGCGAAGGAACCCCGAGCTCCAGCGAGCGGGCCGAACGTTGGAACAAGCGTTTTTTTGCTTACTTTTGAGGTATTTGTCAAAAAAGTGAGTCGTCGTAAGGGCGAAACCTTAAGTGGCCGTTACCGCGGCAATGGATATTCACGCAGTCTCGGCAACGTTATTAGCTGACCAGCACATATAAGTCTGGTTGCCTAGCTGTCAGATCTGACAGTAGACGCACACCTGTTCAAGCGCATATCAAGAAAAACCGTAATTGCAGTCGGTTGTAACACCTCCTCTCAATCTAAAAGGCAGGTTTAACAATGACCACGCACGTTATGTTTCTCCCGAAAAAACCGCTCGTCAGTGATGACAGGTTTCAATGGAGATTGGGCGGTAAACGGAAAACAGCGAAATTCAGATCTTTCTATCAGGACGAGTTCTTGGGCGAGCGGTATTGGTCCATCAGTGGAGGAACAGGAAATTTCGACGATGAAAGCTATTTTTCATTCTCCATGACTCTGCCCTACCAATCCGATGAGTCACTCACAGGCGTCTATAACTTCGACAACGGGCTGACATTTGTTCACAGCCATTGGATCCCTGCGCCGCCGGGATTTATCGGAATGGCTTCGGTGGACGCCGACTCGGCGATCCTCAGCGTTAAATATGATGCTGAAACGGATATCGCTACGGGATCATTCGAGGCCGTATTCAAAAGTCATCGCTATCGCCTGAATCCCAAGGGGACTTTCACCATGACGAGACTGAGACCGTCGGATGCTGGCTAGATCTGGCAGGGGTGCTCGCTGCAACTCCGGAGGAGTACCCCTTCAATGTAATTTGAAAGAATGACTCCTTGGAGCTGCCGCAGGCTGCGATCTTTTGATCGTGAAAAACCGGTTAGCGAAAGCCTCCGGGGTTTTATTGCCTGTTAGAAATGGATGGCGCGCGGAAGACAGCTTTCGCGAGCAGGCTCGCTCCCACAGTAGGGCCGGGTACTTCAGTAAGGAATTGGTCGGCTGCCAGGCCGCCATCGCTGGCAAGCCAGCTCCCACAGGAATTGCGTGCAGTCAGTAAGAGAATAGTCGGCTGTCAGGCCGCCTTCGCGAGCAAGCCCGCTCCCACAGGGATTGCGTGCAGTCAGTAAGAGAATAGTCGGCTGTCAGGCCGCCTTCGCGAGCAAGCCCGCTCCCACAGGGATTGCGTG
>NZ_JBYSZP010000009.1:108095-227161 GCF_058787295.1 Pseudomonas sp. FW305-3-2-15-E-TSA4
GCAGTCAGTAAGAGAATAGTCGGCTGTCAGGCCGCCTTCGCGAGCAAGCCCGCTCCCACAGTGGGGCCGGGTGCATCAGCAAGGAACTGGTCGGCTGTCAGGCCGCCATCGCCAGCAGGCGGGCTCCCACACAAAGGCAAGAGCAGAACGCGCACCGCTCTTGCCCCTCACCACTCAACAGGATGAGCGCAAGCTCGGCTGCAGCTCTTGATCTTGATCCACGGGCGACATCGGAAGGCTGAGTGGAGGGATTCATCCGGGGGTGGGAGCGCAGCGACCGTTTGGCGAAGCCAAACACAGCGAGAGGAGGTGCAGCGAAGCAAACCGTAGGCGCTGCGCCCGGATGGAGCCCGGAGCGAAGGGACCCCGAGCTCCGGCGAGCGGGCCGGACGTAGGAGCAAGCCTTTTTGGTTACTTTTTCGGCGTCTGGAAAAAGTGACCCGCCGTAAGGGCGGAACCCTAAGCCGCCGTGACCGCAGCAACGGATATACACCCAAATTTCATCGAAGAAACGAAGCAACCTTCTGCGCAGCACTGGCCAAATGATCCGAATGCGTAAACCCGGAAACCTTCAACGGCTTCAAATCATGATCCCCAGAGGCCAACCAAAACACCTCAATACTCGGCGATAGATCATAAGCCTCGACAGCGTCCCGATTTCCGAGAGCATCCCGCTCCCCCTGAACAATCAACGTCCGAGTCCGCAAAGCAGCCAAATGCTCAACCCGCGGTTTCTCAGGTTTCCCAACCGCATAAAACGGATATCCAAGACAGACAAGCGCATCGGCGCCCAACTCGTCAGCTAAAAGACTGGCCATCCGCCCGCCCATGGACTTACCACCGATGGCCAAAGTCCCAGCGACATGACGTCGCACTTCAGCGAACACTTCGCGCCAGCACTCAAGCAGTTTCGGCGCCGGATTAGGCGGCCGTTTACTGCCATCCACCCGCCGCTGCGCCATATACGGAAACTCAAACCGCAACACATTCACCCCAAGTGCAGCAAGGCGCCCAGCCATATCCGTCATCCACTCACTGTCCATCGGCGCCCCTGCCCCATGCGCCAGGATCAAAGTCGCCGAAGCCTCGCCCGACGCGGCATCCCACAACCACCCATGATCCCGCACGCACTGCGCCCATTGATCCCCGTCAATACTGGCCTTGTGCTGTTTGTCCATGCTTGCCTCGCTTTTAGTCTGCCTATAACTCCAGGCGAAGGATTCGCGGCGTTTTCTGCGCGCGCTCACTTCGGCTGAACCGTGGATGGGGAACCATGAACACTTCTATCAGTACCGCCTACAACTACAAGGTGGTCCGCCAATTCGCCATTATGACGGTGGTGTGGGGCATCGTCGGCATGGGGCTCGGGGTTTTTCTCGCGGCCCAATTGGTCTGGCCTGAACTCAACTTCAATTTGCCCTGGACCAGTTTCGGCCGTCTGCGCCCGCTGCACACCAACGCGGTGATCTTCGCCTTCGGTGGCTGCGCGCTGTTCGCCAGTTCGTTCTACTCGGTGCAGCGCACCTGCCAGACGCAATTGTTCGCGCCGAAAATCGCCGCGTTCTGCTTCTGGGGCTGGCAGCTTGTGATTCTATTGGCGGCGATCAGCCTGCCGCTGGGTTACACCAGTTCCAAGGAATACGCCGAGCTGGAATGGCCGATCGACATCCTGATCACCATCGTCTGGGTCGCCTACGCCATCGTGTTCTTCGGCACGATCATGCAGCGCAAGACCAAGCACATCTACGTCGGCAACTGGTTCTTCGGCGCGTTCATCATCACCGTGGCGATCCTGCACATCGTCAACAACCTTGAGTTGCCGGTGAGCCTGACCAAGTCCTACTCGGTGTACGCCGGTGCGACCGACGCAATGGTGCAATGGTGGTACGGCCACAACGCCGTGGGCTTTTTCCTCACCGCCGGGTTCCTCGGGATGATGTACTACTTCGTGCCGAAACAGGCGGAACGTCCGGTGTATTCGTATCGTCTGTCGATCGTGCACTTCTGGGCGCTGATCACCCTGTACATCTGGGCCGGCCCCCACCACCTGCACTACACCGCGCTGCCGGACTGGGCACAGTCGCTGGGCATGGTGATGTCGCTGATTCTGCTGGCACCGAGCTGGGGCGGCATGATCAACGGCATGATGACCCTCTCGGGCGCCTGGCATAAGTTGCGCAGCGACCCGATCCTGCGCTTCCTCGTGGTGTCGCTGGCGTTCTACGGCATGTCGACCTTCGAAGGTCCGATGATGGCGATCAAGACTGTAAACGCCCTCTCCCACTACACCGACTGGACCATCGGCCACGTTCACGCCGGCGCACTCGGCTGGGTGGCGATGATCTCGATCGGCGCGCTTTACCACATGATCCCGAAAGTCTTCGGCAAAGAGCAGATGCACAGCATCGGCCTGATCAACGCGCACTTCTGGCTCGCGACCATCGGCACCGTGCTCTACATCGCCTCGATGTGGGTCAACGGCATCGCCCAGGGCCTGATGTGGCGCGCAGTCAACGAGGACGGCACGCTGACTTACTCCTTCGTCGAAACCCTGGTGGCCAGCCACCCTGGCTTCATCGTGCGTCTGGTGGGTGGGGCGATCTTCCTCAGCGGCATGTTGCTGATGGCTTACAACACCTGGCGCACCGTGCGGGCCTCGCAGCCTGCTGACGTCGTTGCTGCCGCGCAGATGGCCTGAGGAGTCCGCCATGAAACACGAAACGATTGAAAAGAACGTCGGCCTGCTGATGCTGCTGATGGTGTTCGCCGTGAGCATCGGCGGCCTGACCCAGATCGTCCCGCTGTTCTTCCAGGACGTCACCAACAAACCGGTAGAGGGCATGAAGCCCTATACCGCGCTGCAACTGGAAGGCCGCGACATCTATATCCGCGAAGGCTGCGTCGGTTGCCACTCGCAGATGATCCGGCCGTTCCGCGCCGAAACCGAACGCTACGGGCACTACTCGGTGGCCGGTGAGAGCGTATGGGATCACCCGTTCCTGTGGGGTTCCAAGCGTACCGGGCCAGACCTGGCCCGGGTCGGCGCGCGTTACTCGGACGACTGGCACCGCGCGCACCTGTACAACCCGCGCAACGTGGTACCGGAGTCGAAAATGCCGGCCTACCCGTGGCTGGTGACGCAAGCGGTCGACAGCAGCCACACCGAAACCAAGCTCAAGACCATGCGCACCCTCGGCGTGCCGTACACCGACGACGACATCAGCGGCGCGGTCGCCAGCCTCAAGGGCAAGACCGAAATGGACGCCCTCGTCTCCTACCTGCAAGTGCTCGGCACTGCGATCAAGAGCAAGAGGTGAGCACGATGATCATTGAAATGAGTGCAGGCCTGATTCGCGGCCTCGGCACCGTCGTGGTGTTCGTCGCCTTCGTCGGCCTGACGATCTGGGTGTTCAACCGCAAGCGCACGCCGGAGTTCGCCGAAGCGCGCCTGCTGCCGTTCGCCGACGAGCCGCAACCCGACATTACCCAAGCACCTGAAACAAGGAGTACCCGGCCATGACCACCTTCTGGAGTACGTGGATCTGCGTACTGACCATCGGCAGCCTGATCGGCCTGACCTGGCTGCTGATCGGCACCCGCCGGGGCGAAACCAAGGGCAGCGTCGACCAGACCATGGGCCACAGCTTCGACGGCATCGAGGAGTACGACAACCCGCTGCCGCAGTGGTGGTTCATGCTGTTCGCCGGCACGCTGGTGTTTTCCGTGGGCTATCTGATCCTGTATCCGGGCCTGGGCAACTGGAAAGGCATCCTGCCCGGCTACGAGGACGGCTGGACCGGCGTGCACGAATGGGAAAAGGAAATGAACAAGGCCGACGCCAAATTCGGGCCGATCTTCGCCAAATTCGCTGCCATGCCGGTGGAGGAAGTGGCGAAGGATCCGCAGGCGCTGAAAATGGGTGGCCGGTTGTTCGCCTCCAACTGCTCGGTGTGCCACGGTTCCGACGCCAAGGGCGCGTTCGGCTTCCCTAACCTGGCCGACAAGGACTGGCGCTGGGGCGGCGATGCCGAGACCATCAAAACCACCATCATGGGTGGCCGGATGGCGGCGATGCCGGCCTGGGGCGAAGTGCTCGGCGAGACGGGTGTGAAGAACGTCGCCGCATATGTGCGTCACGAACTGGCTGGCCTGCCGCTGCCTGCCGACAGCAAGGCTGACCTGCAAGCCGGACAGCAAGCGTTCAGCACCACCTGCGTAGCCTGTCATGGGGCAACCGGCCACGGCACTGAAGCCATGGGTGCGCCGAATCTGACGCACCCGGCCGGATTTATTTATGGCACGAGTCTGACGCAGCTTGAGCAGACCATCCGCCACGGTCGCCAGGGCCACATGCCAGCGCAGAACGAACTGCTGGGCAACGATAAAGTGCAATTGCTAGCTGCCTATGTGTACAGCCTGAGCCATGGATTGAATACAGATAAGCTGATTACTGAAGACAACAAATAGTAATCATTGCACACACCTCTGCCGCACCATTCTCGGTGCGGCAGCATCCCGCCCCTTTGCGACGCATTGTCGCACCCCGTCACACCCTCTCCTTTCGGTTCCCCGGATTCGGGTCTACGCTTGCTCGATGCGGACTGGCTTGTGCTGGTTCCAGGTCAACGCTGACTGCTGTGTTCTGCGAACCGGCTGACTGATGTGGCCGCAAACGCCGGTAGATACCGGCTGTCGTGCCATTTACCGTCCGTCACCCGAACTGAGCGTTTGAACACACCCCGTTACAAGCGACCTGATCCCCTCGCTTTTTTCGTCCGCTGCGACATTTTGTCCGAGGCCAATTTTGACCTTACGCGGCGTATGGAAAGGCCGCAGAATCAGCGTTGGAAAGCATTGACCCAGGTCATGGCGCGTTGCAATGACCCCCTGCTCTCTGCATACTTGCGGCCGATTTTAATCCTAATAAAACACCCAAACCGTGGAACCTTAGAATGAGCACAGCAATCAGTCCGACTGCTTATAACTATAAGGTAGTCCGCCAGTTCGCCATCATGACGGTGGTCTGGGGGATCCTTGGCATGGGGCTCGGTGTCTTCATCGCCTCGCAACTGGTCTGGCCGGAGTTGAACTTCGGTCTGCCGTGGACGAGCTTTGGACGCCTGCGCCCGTTGCACACAAACCTGGTGATTTTCGCCTTCGGTGGTTGTGCACTGTTTGCCACTTCCTACTATGTCGTGCAGCGAACCTGCCAGACGCGACTGATCTCCGACAGCCTTGCCGCCTTCACCTTCTGGGGCTGGCAGGCGGTCATCGTCGGCGCCATCATTACCTTGCCGCTGGGTTACACCACCACCAAGGAATACGCCGAACTGGAATGGCCGCTCGCCATTCTGCTGGCCATTGTCTGGGTCTCCTACGGGCTGGTGTTCTTCGGCACCATCACCAAGCGCAAGACCAAACACATCTATGTCGGTAACTGGTTCTACGGCGCGTTCATCGTCGTGACCGCAATGCTGCACATCGTCAACCACGCCTCCCTGCCCGTGAGTTTCTTCAAGTCCTACTCCGCCTACTCGGGCGCGACTGACGCGATGATCCAGTGGTGGTACGGCCACAACGCCGTGGGCTTTTTCCTGACCACCGGCTTCCTCGGGATGATGTACTACTTCGTGCCGAAACAGGCCGAACGTCCGATCTACTCCTATCGCCTGTCGATCGTGCACTTCTGGGCACTGATCACCCTGTACATCTGGGCCGGTCCGCACCACCTGCACTACACCGCACTGCCGGACTGGGCACAGTCGCTGGGCATGGCGATGTCGATCATCCTGCTGGCGCCAAGCTGGGGCGGCATGATCAACGGCATGATGACCCTCTCGGGCGCCTGGCATAAGCTGCGCACCGACCCGATCCTGCGCTTCCTCGTGGTGTCGCTGGCGTTCTACGGCATGTCGACCTTCGAAGGTCCGATGATGGCGATCAAGACCGTCAACTCGCTCTCGCACTACACCGACTGGACCATCGGCCACGTTCACGCCGGCGCGCTGGGCTGGGTGGCGATGATCTCGATCGGCGCGATCTACCACATGATCCCGAAACTGTTCGGTCGTGCGCAGATGCACAGCGTCGGCCTGATCAACGCGCACTTCTGGCTCGCAACCATCGGTACCGTGCTGTACATCGCCTCGATGTGGGTCAACGGCATCACTCAGGGTCTGATGTGGCGTGCAATCAACGATGACGGCACCCTCACCTACTCGTTCGTCGAAGCGCTGCAGGCCAGCCACCCGGGCTACATCGTCCGTGCCCTGGGCGGTGCTTTCTTCGCCAGCGGCATGTTCCTGATGGCTTACAACGTCTGGCGCACCGTGCGCGCCTCGAACGCGGCTGAAGCCGAAGCCGCCGCCCAGATCGCTGTTGTTGGAGCTCACTGATGAAGCATGAAGCTGTCGAGAAGAACATTGGCCTGCTGGCCTTCTTCATGGTCATCGCCGTCAGCATTGGCGGCCTGACCCAGATCGTTCCGCTGTTCTTCCAGGACGTCACCAACAAGCCGGTCGAAGGCATGAAGCCGCGTTCGGCACTGGAACTGGAAGGCCGCGACGTCTATATCGCCAACGGTTGTGTCGGCTGCCACTCGCAGATGATCCGTCCGTTCCGCGCTGAAACCGAACGCTACGGCCACTACTCGGTCGCCGGTGAAAGCGTCTGGGACCACCCGTTCCTGTGGGGTTCCAAACGGACCGGCCCGGATCTGGCTCGCGTGGGCGGTCGTTACTCCGATGACTGGCAGCGTGCGCACCTGTACAACCCGCGCAACGTGGTACCTGAGTCGAAAATGCCGGCTTACCCGTTCCTCGTGGAAAACAAGCTCGACGGCAAAGACACGGCCAAGAAAATGGAAGTGTTGCGCACGCTCGGCGTCCCTTACACCGACGAAGACATCGCCGGTGCAAAAGATGCCGTGAAGGGCAAAACCGAAATGGACGCGCTGGTGGCCTACCTTCAGGGCCTGGGCACCATCATCAAAAGCAAACGGTGATTCTTCATGGATATCGGGATGATTCGCGGCCTGGGCACCGTCGTCGTGATGGTGGCCTTCATCGGTTTGGCGTTGTGGGTATTCAGCCCCAAGCGCAAGTCGGAGTTTGAAGACGCAACCTTGCTGCCTTTTGCGGATGATCCCGAAGCCATCAAGCACGTCGAGCAAGCTTCTAGGAGTAACAAAGAATGACTACATTCTGGAGTCTGTACGTCACAGTCCTCAGTCTCGGTACGATCTTCGCCCTGACCTGGCTGCTGCTGTCGACCCGCAAGGGCCAGCGCAGCGAACAGACGGACGAAACGGTCGGCCACTCCTTCGACGGGATCGAGGAGTACGACAACCCACTGCCGAAATGGTGGTTCATGCTGTTCGTGGGCACCATCGTGTTCGCCCTGGGTTATCTGGTGCTGTACCCGGGCCTGGGCAACTGGAAAGGCCTGCTGCCGGGCTACAACTACCTCGATAACGACAAGCAGACCGCGTTCGCCAACGGCCAGACCGGCTGGACCGGCGTGCATGAGTGGGAAAAGGAAATGGCCCGCTCGGACGCCAAGTTCGGTCCGATCTTCGCCAAGTTCGCGGCGATGCCGATCGAGGAAGTGGCCAAGGATCCGCAAGCACTGAAGATGGGCGGCCGTCTGTTCGCCTCCAACTGTTCGGTATGCCACGGTTCCGACGCCAAGGGCGCCTATGGCTTCCCGAACCTGACCGACGCCGACTGGCGCTGGGGCGGCGAGCCGGAAACCATCAAGACCACCATCATGGGCGGTCGACACGCGGTGATGCCGGCCTGGGCCGAAGTCATTGGCGAACAAGGCGTAGCCGATGTCGCAGCCTTCGTGGTGACCCAGCTCGATGGCCGCAAACTGCCGGAAGGCACCAAGGCTGACCCGGCCAACGGCCAGAAACTGTTCGCCGCCAACTGCGTGGCCTGCCACGGTCCGGAAGGCAAAGGCACCCCGGCGATGGGCGCGCCTAACCTGACCCACCCGGCCGCGTTCATCTACGGTTCGAGCTTCGCGCAACTGCAGCAGACCATCCGTTACGGCCGTCAGGGCCAGATGCCGGCGCAGGAACAACTGCAAGGCAATGACAAGGTGCACCTGCTGGCAGCGTACGTGTACAGCCTGTCCCACGGTGAAAAAGCGCCGGAGGCCGAGGCGCAATAAGGCCAGGGCTTGATGTAATGAAGAATCCCCCGCCAGTGCTCTGGCGGGGGATTTTTTTATGGGTTACTGGCCCAGATCGACTTCACCGGCACGGTGGCCACCGGCGTACGTTTGCGCCACTGATTGTCCTCGACCAGACTCACCTCCAATTGCTTGCGATCCTTGGAAAAAGTGGCGGTCAGGTACGTCTGCTGAGAAGCTGAACCGCTGAGAAACATCGGCACGCTCCCCATATAGGTCTGGCTACCACCCTCGTCGTGGAAGTGGCCGGCGAACATCGCCGTCACCTGATACTTTTCAATCATTTCGCGAAAGCGCTTCTCTTGATCCCAACTGCCTTTCCACTCATAGGGCTTGTGCATGTTGATAATGATCGCGTAGCCCTGCGCTCGCGCTATTCGCAAATCATTTTCCAGCCAGTCCAGCGACGCCGTGATATCGAATGTGGTCGGATTCAACGCGTGAGAAATCTTCACCGCATAAGTGGGTTCATTGTTCAACTGCACCAGATGCACTTCACCCACATTCTTTGAATAAGCCAGACTACCCAGATAGTGTTTATTCACAAAGCTGCCGGTGACTTCCAGATCAAATTCATCGACTTTACCGACATGATGATCACGGTAATCAACAATACTGCCCGCTGCGCAACTTTCACTGAAACAGTCATTCACGTTGTTCTGGTAGTCGTGATTGCCCAATCCGTAGAGCACGTGATCGCCAAAGTGTTTCTTCAGCATCGAACCGATGAAAGAGCGCTGCCAGCCGTGGCCAAACGCGGTCATGTCACCGTTGATCATCAATGGCACCGCAGCCTGCCCGCCCATCTCGGTGCGGAACTGGGCAATGCTCGCGAACTGGGTTTCCACCAGCCATTTCGCGCGTTTTTCGAAATCCGCGCTCGACTCATCCTCGCCACTGTCCGACTTTTCTGTCCACGGGTATTGCGGGTCTGATGCAAATACCATGTGCTGCGGCATACCTTCGTTGGCACTGGCGAGAGAAGTCAGGGACACCAGACACAGACAAGCGAAAAGCTTTTTAACTTCCTTGATTTTCATAACACTCCATTATTCCGTTAAATTTAAAAACATGAACATGCAACTAACACGCTGCAGAACAGCCAATAAGTTATTCGAAAAAAACAAGAAAACAAAACCCATTAATTAACTAATGATATTTCTGGAATATTAAAATTGCCTTCGAAATTAATACTTTGAGACACAAGCCTGATGGACTCGATTCGCTATGCTCTGTAGGGTCGTCCACAGCCCGTTGCCCCTCATCGGAGCCACTTCAAGGATGAAGACGCTATGTTGAATGACGACAAAAACCCTATCCCGCCACGGACCGACCAGCGGACGGCTGAGTTCTGTCTTCCTCGATTGCCGCCCCCAGGCGAAGTAGTAACGTTGCTGCATCTTTATTGCGAGAGGTCAACCATGATGGCAATCACCACCATCTCCAGCGGTGAATTCAATCAGGACACCAGCAGCGCCAAAAAGGCTGCGCGTCTGGGACCAGTGATCATCACCGACCGTGGCAAGGCCTCTCATGTCCTGTTGAGCATTGAGGAATATCAGAAACTGAGCGGCGCAAACACGAGCATTGTCGATTGGTTGGTCATGCCGGAGGCTGCCGACATCGATTTCGAAACCGACCGCGCAGTCATCATTAATCGCCCCGTGGATTTGTCCTGGCCAATGAAAGCGATGCATTGATAGCTGCCACGGCCCTGGTGCATGGACTCACAGTGGTCACGCGCAATGTCGGTGATTTCCGCTCGAGCGGCGTCGCCCTGATCAACCCGTGGGAACATTGAATTAGCCGCCACTCCAAAACCGTCCATACTCAACAAGTCAATTGATCTGCATCAGGCTTTGCTGCATTCGCTACACCAATAATGCTTTTTCCCCAACGCGACCAAAGGTCGCACCCTTGAGTTAGAGCGACAGGCGTATCATTGCGCCACTGCGACACCCCTTTCTGACCGCGGTCGGCACGTATCGACCGAGGCATTTGTCCACTGCCGTGGGATGCAATGATGAGCAACCAGATTCCGGTACACGACGTCACACCACCGAGCAAAAACGCGAACAACAGCGTCGATCTTTACGCCTCTCGAGAAAAAATCTACACCCGTGCTTTCACCGGCCTGTTCCGCAATCTGCGGATGATCGGCGGCGCCGCGCTGTTCCTGTTGTATTTCGGTACGGTGTGGCTGAACTGGGGCGGGCATCAGGCGGTGTGGTGGAACCTGCCGGAACGCAAGTTCTTCATCTTCGGCGCCACGTTCTGGCCGCAGGACTTCATCCTGCTGTCCGGACTGCTGATCATCGCGGCGTTCGGCCTGTTTTTCATCACCGTTTACGCCGGCCGCGTCTGGTGCGGCTACACCTGTCCGCAAAGCGTGTGGACGTGGATTTTCATGTGGTGCGAGAAGGTCACCGAAGGCGACCGCAACCAGCGGATCAAGCTCGATAAAGCGCCGATGACCGGCAACAAATTTCTGCGCAAGCTCGCCAAGCATTCATTGTGGTTGCTGATCGGCTTCGTCACCGGCATGACCTTCGTCGGCTACTTCTCGCCAATCCGCGAACTGGTGTTCGAATTCTTCACCGGTCAGGCCGATGGCTGGTCGTATTTCTGGGTCGGTTTCTTCACCCTCGCCACCTACGGCAACGCCGGCTGGCTGCGCGAGCAGGTGTGCATCTACATGTGTCCGTACGCACGTTTCCAGAGCGTGATGTTCGACAAGGACACCCTCATCGTTTCCTACGATCCGCGTCGCGGCGAAAGCCGTGGCCCGCGCAAGAAAGGTGTCGACTACAAGGCCATGGGTCTGGGCGACTGCATCGATTGCACCATGTGCGTTCAGGTGTGCCCGACGGGTATCGACATCCGTGACGGCCTGCAGATCGAGTGCATCGGTTGCGCCGCGTGTATCGACGCCTGCGACGCGATCATGGACAAGATGGATTACCCGCGCGGCCTGATCAGCTACACCACCGAACACAACCTGTCCGGCCAGAAAACCCATAAACTGCGGCCACGCCTGATTGGCTACGCTGTGGTGCTGCTGGCGATGATCAGCCTGCTGGTGACCGCGTTCTTCATGCGCTCGCTGGTCGGTTTCGACGTCAGCAAGGACCGCGTGCTGTACCGCGAAAACGCCGAAGGCCGGATCGAAAACGTCTACAGCCTGAAGATCATGAACAAGGATCAGCGCGACCACACCTACGTGCTGGAAGCCGCCGGCCTGCCGGATCTGCGCCTGCAAGGCAAACGCGAGATCAAAGTGCCGGCCGGCGAAATCTTCAGCATGCCGGTGGAGTTGTCGAGCGCACCGGAACAGTTGCCGTCGAGCACCAACGAGGTGAAATTCATCCTCAAGGATGCCGACGATGATAGCGTCCACGTTGAAGCCAAGAGCCGATTCATCGGCCCACAAACCCGTTGAGAGAACTGAACATGCCCGCAGCAAACGCCGCCAGCCCTTGGTACAAGCACCTTTGGCCATGGATCATCATCGGGATTCTGGCCTGTTCGGTGACCTTGACCCTGTCGATGGTGACCATTGCGGTGAACAACCCGGACAACCTGGTCAACGACAACTACTACGAGGCCGGCAAAGGCATCAACCGCTCACTGGATCGCGAGCTGCTGGCGCAGGATCTGAAGATGCGCGCCAGCGTGCATCTGGATGACCTGACCGGCGAAGTTGACCTGCGCCTGAGCGGCGACAGCCAGCCGAAAACCCTGGAACTGAACCTGATTTCGCCGACCCAGCCGGAGAAGGATCGCAAGATCGTCCTGACCCGCAGCGAAACCGAAGCCGGCCGTTACATCGGTCAGTTGGGCGACAAGGTCGAAGGCCGGCGTTTTGTCGAATTGCTGGGCACGCAGGACGACCACGTGTGGCGCATGTTCGAAGAGGAACAGGTCAGCCACGACAAGGATCTGCTGCTCGGTGACGAACCGCTGCAGGGCGCCGAAGACCTGGATAAATAAACTGCAGAAGCCCCTCATCCGGAGGGAGAGGGGACTGATTTCGGCCGCTCGCATGCCTTGTGTATGGCAGTGACGATATCCGTGGATGCACCTCTTTTCCGGCCTCCATCAATCGGCTCCCTCTCCCTCCGGGAGAGCGCTGGGGTGAGGGCAAGCGGACAACCCCAATGCAAGGGCTTACCCCCTCAACGATGCCATGACCACCCCACTCCCCTGCTACCACTGCGCTCTGCCCGTCCCGTCGGGCAGCCGCTTCACCGCCGTCGTGCTCGGGGAGTCCCGCGAGTTCTGCTGCCCCGGCTGTCAGGCCGTGGCCGAAGCCATCGTCGCCGGTGGTCTGGAAAGCTATTACCAACATCGCAGCGAAGCCTCGGCCAACCCCGAAGCACTGCCGGTGCAATTGACCGATGAACTGGCGCTGTACGACCGCGCCGACGTGCAACAACCCTTCGTCCGTCACGCGGGCGAACTCGCCGAAACCACCCTGTTGATGGAAGGCATCAGTTGCGCCGCCTGCGGCTGGCTGATCGAGAAACACCTGCGCAGCCTGCCGGCGGTGGCCGAGGCGCGGCTGAACCTGTCCAACCATCGCCTGCACGTGCAATGGGCCGACGCACAATTGCCGCTGAGCCAGATCCTCGCCGAGCTGCGCCACATCGGTTACGCCGCCCACCCCTATCAGGCCGACCGCGCCAGCGAGCAACTGGCCAGCGAAAACCGTCTTGCGTTGCGTCAGCTCGGTGTCGCCGGGCTGCTGTGGTTTCAGGCAATGATGGCGACCATGGCGACCTGGCCGGAATTCAACATCGACCTCAGCCCCGAACTGCACACGATCCTGCGTTGGGTCGCGCTGTTCCTGACCACGCCGATCGTGTTCTACAGCTGCGCGCCGTTCTTCAAGGGCGCCATGCGCGATTTGCGCACCCGACATCTGACCATGGATGTCTCGGTGTCGCTGGCGATCGGCAGTGCCTACATCGCCGGGATCTGGACCTCGATCACCGGCATCGGTGAGCTGTATTTCGATGCGGTCGGGATGTTCGCGCTGTTCCTGCTCGCCGGCCGCTATCTGGAACGCCGCGCCCGCGAGCGCACCGCCGCGGCCACCGCGCAGCTTGTGAACCTGTTGCCAGCCTCGTGCCTGCGCCTCGACGCCGACGGCCAGAGCGAACGCATCCTGCTCAGCGAACTGCGCCTGGGTGACCGGGTGCTGGTGCAACCGGGTTCGATCCTGCCGGCGGACGGCAAGATCCTCGATGGCCAGTCGAGCATCGACGAATCGCTGCTGACCGGCGAATACCTGCCGCAACCGCGCACGCTGGGCGATGCGGTCACCGCTGGCACGCTGAATGTCGAAGGCGCACTCACCGTCGAGGTACTGGCACTGGGTCAGGACACGCGCCTGTCGGCCATTGTCCGCCTGCTCGATCGCGCCCAGGCCGAGAAGCCGCGACTGGCAGAAATCGCCGACCGCGCCGCGCAATGGTTCCTGCTGTTGTCGCTGATTGCGGCCGCAGCGATCGGCCTGTTGTGGTGGCAGCTGGACTCGTCGCGGGCGTTCTGGATCGTGCTGGCGATGCTGGTCGCGACCTGCCCTTGCGCGCTGTCGCTGGCAACCCCGACGGCGTTGACCGCCGCCACTGGCACCCTGCACAAACTCGGTCTGTTGCTGACGCGCGGCCATGTGCTGGAAGGCCTGAACCAGATCGACACGGTGATCTTCGACAAGACCGGCACCCTCACCGAGGGGCGGCTGGTTTTGCGTTCGATCCGTCCACTGGGCACGCTGAACAGCGACCAGTGCCTGAGCCTTGCCGCCGCATTGGAAAATCGTTCGGAACACCCGATTGCCCGCGCCTTCGGTCGTGCGCCACTGGCGGCTGAAGAAGTGCACAGCACGCCGGGACTCGGCCTCGAAGGGCTGGTTGGCACACAGCGTTTGCGCATCGGTCAGGCAGAATTTGTCTGCGCCCTCAGCGGTTCGCCGCTGCCGGCGATGCCGGATGAACCGGGTCAGTGGCTGCTGCTCGGCGATGACTCGGCAGCGCTGGCGTGGTTCGTTCTCGACGACCGCCTGCGCGACGATGCGCCCGCCCTGCTCGCCGCCTGCAAGGCCCGTGGCTGGCGCACGCTGCTGTTGTCCGGCGACAGCTCGCCGATGGTCGCCAGCGTCGCCGCCGAACTGGGTATCGACGAGGCCCGAGGCGGTCTGCGTCCGGACGACAAATTGCAGGTGCTGCAACAGCTTCATCAAGAAGGACGCAAGGTCTTGATGCTCGGCGATGGTGTGAACGACGTGCCGGTGCTGGCTGCTGCCGACATCAGCGTGGCCATGGGGTCGGCCACCGATCTGGCGAAAACCAGCGCCGACGCGGTGCTGCTGTCCAACCGCCTCGACGCGCTGGTGCTAGCCTTTACCTTAGCGCGCAGAACCCGTCGGGTAATCATCGAGAACCTGCTGTGGGCGGCGCTGTACAATGGCCTCATGTTGCCGTTCGCCGCCCTCGGCTGGATCACCCCGGTGTGGGCTGCGGTCGGCATGTCGATCAGTTCGTTGACCGTGGTGCTCAACGCCCTGCGCCTGACTCGCCTGCCGAGCGCGCCGGTCGCCGGCACCCGTTCAGAAACCCGTCCGTTGCCGGCCTGAGCCGCTCGGGCCTGGAGTACCGATGCCAGCTCTTTACGTGATGATCCCGGCCGCCCTGCTGATCGTGGCCATCGCCGTGTACATCTTCTTCTGGGCGGTGGACAGCGGGCAGTACGACGACCTCGACGGCCCGGCCCACAGCATCCTGTTCGATGATCAGGACCCGAACCACACCGCCGCCGTGGACGAAGCTAAAGCCGACAAACCGCAGGACAAGGCGCCACCCCATGCTTGAGCTGGCGCCGCTGCTGGTTTCCGCGCTGATCCTCGGCCTGCTCGGTGGCGGGCATTGCCTGGGCATGTGCGGCGGCCTGATGGGCGCGCTGACCCTGGCGATCCCCAAGGAACAGCGCAGCCGACGCTTTCGTCTGCTGCTGGCGTACAACCTCGGACGGATCCTCAGTTACGCGACCGCCGGTTTGCTGATCGGCCTTGCCGGTTGGGCGGTGGCGAACAGCCCGGCGGCGATGGTCATGCGAATTCTCGCCGGGTTGCTGCTGATCGCCATGGGCCTGTATCTGGCCGGCTGGTGGAGCGGCCTGACCCGCATCGAAAGCCTGGGTCGTGGTTTGTGGCGTTACATTCAGCCGGTGGCCAATCGCTTGCTGCCGGTGTCGACACTGCCCCGTGCGTTATTGCTCGGCGCGCTATGGGGCTGGCTGCCGTGCGGACTGGTTTACAGCACGCTGCTGTGGTCGGCGAGCCAGGGCAATGCGCTGGACAGTGCGTTGTTGATGCTGGCGTTCGGGCTGGGCACATGGCCGGTGCTGCTGGCTACCGGGCTGGCGGCCGAGCGGGTTACGGCGTTGCTGCGTAAACGCAGCGTGCGCATGGCCGGCGGTCTGCTGGTGATCCTGTTCGGCATCTGGACCCTGCCGGGGCCGCACCAGCACTGGCTGATGGGCCACTGACCGGCGGCGCGGCCTTCGCCAGCAGGCTCGCTCCCACAGGTTTTGTGTACGCCACAAATCTCCTGTGGGAGCGAGCCTGCTCGCGATGGGGCCGCGTGACTTATACGAATCCTCCCCGTTGATACAAATCAAGATGCCCCGCCGCGCCCTCCCCTAGACTCGCCACACTGCCAGCCTATCCGGGGGAATGCCCGCATGCTCGACGCCATTCGTTGGGACACTGATCTGATCCGCCGCTACGACCTGGCGGGGCCGCGCTACACCTCGTATCCGACCGCCGTGCAATTCAACAGCCAGGTCGGCACCTTCGACCTGTTCCACGCCCTGCGCGACAGCCGCAAGGCGTTGCGCCCCTTGTCGCTGTATGTGCACGTGCCGTTCTGCGCGAACATTTGCTACTACTGCGCCTGCAACAAGGTCATCACCAAGGATCGCGGTCGCGCACAGCCGTATCTGCAGCGGCTGGAGCAGGAAATCCAGTTGATCGCCTGTCACCTGGAACCGGCGCAGAAAGTCGAGCAACTGCACTTCGGCGGCGGCACTCCGACCTTTCTCAGCCACGACGAACTGCGGCAGTTGATGGCGCACCTGCGCAAACACTTCAATCTGCTGGATGACGATTCCGGCGACTACGGTATCGAGATCGACCCACGCGAGGCCGACTGGTCGACCATGGGGCTGTTGCGCGAACTCGGCTTCAACCGGGTCAGCATCGGCCTGCAAGACCTCGACCCGGCGGTGCAACGGGCGGTCAATCGCCTGCAAAGCCTGGAAGAAACCCGCGCGGTGATCGACGCCGCGCGCACCCTGCAATTTCGCTCGATCAACATCGACCTGATCTACGGCCTGCCGAAGCAGACCCCGGAGAACTTTGCGCGCACCGTCGAGGAGGTCATCAGCCTGCAACCGGACCGGCTCTCGGTGTTCAATTATGCGCACTTGCCGGAGCGCTTCATGCCGCAGCGGCGGATCAACAGCCACGAGCTGCCGAGCCCTGCGCAGAAACTCGAAATGCTTCAGCGCACCATCGAACAACTGACTGCCGCCGGCTACCGTTACATCGGCATGGATCACTTCGCCCTGCCCGACGACGAGCTGGCGATTGCCCAGGAAGAGCAGACCCTGCAGCGCAACTTTCAGGGCTACACCACCCACGGTCATTGCGACCTGATTGGTCTTGGGGTGTCGGCGATCAGCCAGATCGGCGACCTCTACTGCCAGAACAACAGCGATCTGAACCAGTACCAGAACACCCTCGCCGCCGCGCAACTGGCAACCAGCCGTGGCCTAGTGTGCAATGCCGACGATCGCCTGCGCCGCGCGGTGATCCAGCAACTGATCTGCAATTTCAGCCTGGAATTCGCCGAAATCGAGCAGGCGTTCAACATCGATTTTCAGGGTTACTTCGGCGCGCTGTGGCCGCAACTGCAAGGCATGGCCAACGATGGATTGATCACGCTGGAACGCGAGCGCATCGAGGTGTTGCCGGCCGGGCGTCTGCTGGTGCGTTCGGTGTGCATGGTGTTCGACGCGTATCTGGAACAGCAGAACCGCCAGCGCTTCTCGCGGGTGATCTAGTTTTTCGTCAGCAGTGAGCCGAGTTTGAGGTTCTGCTCGGAGGTGAGGCCGGACTGATCCATGACTTTGGACAGGGCCAGATTGGCGCTGATCAGCCCGGTATTCAGGGCGGCGATGGCACCGCGCAGCGCGGCGAGCATATTGACCTTGGCTTCGTTGGTCAGTGTTCTGTCGGACATGACCGCCGCCATCCGGGCTTTCTTCTCGGCGATCTCTTTTTGCAGTTTGCGGATCATCTTCAGCAACTGCTGGACGTTCTCGGGCAAGCCGCTGTCTTCGATGTCGCTGTTCTCACCACCGACGCTGAAGGATTTTTCGATCGAGGCGCCGGACAGCGACACTTTGACGCCCTCGACCAAGGTCGGGATTGCCAACGGCGCAGAGGCGGCATTCTGCTCGCTGTCGGTGCCTGTCCTGGCGGTGCTCGGCACAGACGCAACGCCGCTGCTACCGGGGTTCAGCGTGTCAATGGCGGCCATCGAAGCGATTCCTTGCATGCGTGGTGATACCCCTTTATCGGCCACTTGCCCTGCGGCTTAACGCCCGTGGGACAAACTCGCCGCAGACTGGCCTGAATGTCCTCCCGTGGGTTACCCTTACGGCTTATGTGTGTTTTCCCACAAGGATTTAAGAAATGTCCGAGCCAGTCAAACTGCGCGCTCACAACCAGGCCCATTGCAAGGATTGCAGCCTGGCCCCTCTCTGCCTGCCACTTTCTCTGAATCTGGAAGACATGGATGCGCTGGACGAAATCGTTAAACGTGGCCGCCCGTTGAAAAAGGGTGAGTTCCTGTTCCGCCAGGGCGACACCTTCGATTCCGTTTATGCAGTACGCTCCGGCGCCCTGAAGACCTTCAGCCTGAGCGACAGCGGCGAAGAACAACTGACCGGTTTCCACTTGCCGAGCGAACTGGTCGGCCTGTCCGGCATGGACACCGAGAAACACCCGGTGTCGGCCCAGGCCCTGGAGACCACCTCGGTCTGTGAAATTCCTTTCGAACGCCTTGATGAACTGGCCCTGCAACTGCCGCAGCTGCGCCGTCAGTTGATGCGGGTGATGAGCCGCGAGATCCGTGACGACCAGCAGATGATGCTGCTGTTGTCGAAAAAAACCGCCGACGAGCGCATCGCCACGTTCCTGGTCAATCTGTCGGCCCGCTTCCGTGCTCGCGGGTTCTCGGCCAACCAGTTCCGCCTGAGCATGTCGCGCAATGAGATCGGCAATTACCTGGGCCTGGCGGTGGAAACCGTGTCCCGGGTATTCACCCGCTTCCAGCAGAACGAACTGATCGCCGCCGAGGGCAAAGAGATCCACATCCTCGACCCGATCCAGCTCTGCGCCCTGGCCGGCGGCTCGCTCGAAGGCTGATCTCGATCCGCGGTTGAGCGAAGCGTTTCAGCCGCGGGTATACTGCGCCGTTTGCAGCCCTGCCAGGACACCTCGACGATGGTCTTCGACTCCTTCGACATCAAATCCCTGATCCGCCCCGTGATCGACTTCCCGAAACCGGGCGTGATCTTTCGCGACATCACCCCGCTGTTCCAGTCGCCCAAGGCCCTGCGCCTGGTGATGGACAGCTTCGCCCACCGTTATGTGGAAGCCGATTTCACCCACATCGGCGCGATGGATGCGCGCGGTTTCCTGATCGGTTCGGTGTTGGCCTACCAGCTGAACAAGCCGCTGGTGCTGTTCCGCAAGCAAGGCAAACTGCCCGCGGACGTGCTGGCCGAAGGTTACGCGACCGAGTACGGCGAAGCGTTCCTCGAAGTGCACGCCGACAGCCTGTGTGAGGGCGATTCGGTGGTGATGTTCGATGATTTGATTGCCACTGGCGGCACGCTGATCGCCGCGGCCAACCTGATACGCCGCATGGGCGCGCGGGTGCATGAGGCGGCGGCGATTATCGATCTGCCGGAGTTGGGGGGTTCGCAGCGTCTGGAAGATATGGGCATCCCTACCTTCTGCCTGACGCAGTTTGCCCTGACTGATAAGTAAGTAGCGCCTGTCAGACCGCTTTCGCGAGCAGGCTCGCTCCCACATTTGGAATGCATTCTCCTGTGGGAGCGAGCCTGCTCGCGAAGGGGCCGGCCGCCTCAACGCAGAACCTAAAGCCCCATCTGCTTGCTGATAATCTCGTTCATCACCTCCCGCGTCCCGCCGCCAATCGACAGAATGCGGTTATCCCGATACAGCCGCTCCACCAGGCTTTCGCGCATGTAACCCAGGCCGCCAAGAATCTGCACTGCCTCGGTGGTAATCCGGTCCGAGGTGTCCGTGGCGACGTTCTTGGCCATGGAAATCTCCTTGATCACGCTCTGCCCCGCCGCCATTTTCGCCGCCTGGCGGTAGGTGAACTCGCGCGATACTTCCAGCGCCGTGGCCATTTCGGCCAGCCGATGCTTGATCACCTGGAACTTGCCGATCGGTTTGCCGAACGCCTCACGCTCGCGCGCCCACTTCAGCGCCTCTTCGAGCGCGAGCTGCGAGGTCATGTTGGCCATCAGCGCCAGCGCCAGCCGTTCACTCTGGAAATTGCCCATGATGCAGGCGAAGCCCATGTTCTCGGCGCCGACCAGATTGCCCACAGGCACCCTGCAATCGTCGAAGAACAGTTCAGCGGTGTCCGAGGCCCACCAGCCCATTTTCTTTAGCTGGCGGCCTACGGTGAAGCCTGGGGTGCCCTTCTCGATCAGCAACAGGCTGATGCCGCCGAAACCCGGCGCCCCGGTGCGCACTGCGACGGTATAGAAGTCGGCGCGTACGCCACTGGTAATGAAGGTCTTGCTGCCGCTGACCCGGTAGACGTCGCCGTCACGCACGGCGCGGGTTTGCAGGTTGGCGACGTCGGAACCGCCGCCGGGCTCGGTGACCGCCAGCGCGCTGATTTTCTCGCCACTGAGCACTGCCGGCACCACGCGCTCGCGCACCTCGGGCCGGGCCCATTTGACGATCGGTGGCAGGCCGATATCCAGCGATCCAAGGCCGGCGACCAGACCACCGGAACCGCAGCGCATCAGTTCTTCGCTGGCGGCGATCTTGGCGAACACATCACCTTCGTGGCTGCCGCCCAGCGCTTCTGGATAACCGATGCCGAGAATTCCCGCCGCCCCGGCCTTCAGGTACAGCTCACGGGGAAAGCTTTCGGCTTCTTCCCACGCATCGATGTCCGGCAGGATCTCGCGCTCGACGAAACGTCTGACGCTGTCGCGGACCATTTGGTGGCTGGGGTCGAAGTAATCCTGGAAAGCAGGCATCGGCGAACTCCACTGAGGGGTTTACCGAACTTAACCGAGCGCTTGCTTGGTTTTCAATAAGTTTGTGTGAATCAGTCAGACCGAGGTGCGCCCATCGCTGGCAAGCCAGCTCCCACAGGTTTTTTTGGTGTGCACAACATTTGTGAACGACCGAAGTCACTGTGGGAGCTGGCTTGCCAGCGATGGGGCCAGTTCAGGCAACACACCTGTCAGAGGGAAATCGGCTTACGCCCGGCAAACGAATGGGCCAGTGTCCCGCCATCCACCAACTCCAGCTCCCCACCCAACGGCACACCGTGGGCAATCCGCGAGGCGATCAGGCCTTTGTTGGCCAGAAGTTGAGCGATGTAATGCGCAGTAGCTTCACCTTCCACCGTCGGGTTGGTGGCGAGGATGACTTCGGTAAACGTGCCCGCCTCTTCAATGCGCGCCATCAACTGCGGAATACCGATAGCTTCCGGCCCCAGGCCGTCGAGCGGCGACAGGTGGCCCTTGAGCACGAAGTAGCGCCCACGGAAACCCGTTTGCTCCACCGCATAAACGTCCATCGGCCCTTCCACCACGCACAGCAGCGTGTCGTCGCGGCGCGTGTCGGCGCATTGCGGGCACAAATCGTCTTCGGTCAGCGTGCGGCACTGACGGCAGTGACCCACCCCTTCCATGGCCTGGCTCAAGGCCTGGGCCAGGCGCGTGCCGCCGCTGCGATCACGCTCGAGCAACTGCAACGCCATGCGCTGGGCGGTTTTCTGACCCACGCCCGGCAAAGTGCGCAGGGCGTCGATCAGTTGGCGAATCAAAGGGCTGAAGCTCATTGGTAAAAAGTCCGACAAAACAACGAGACGCGGTTTATACCCGCGCCTCTGGCCAGCGTCAAATGCTCAGTCCTGGGCAACCTTCACCACCAGTTTGCCGAAGTTGCGTCCCTCCAGCAGACCGATGAACGCCTCGGGTGCCTGCTCCAGACCTTCCACCACGTCTTCGCGGAATTTGACCTTGCCGTCGCGCACCCACGGCACCATGTGGCTGATGAATTCCGGCTGGCGGTCACCGTAGTCGTCAAACACGATGAAGCCTTGAATCCGCACGCGCTTGGTCAGCAACGTACGCTGCAATATCGGCAGACGATCCGGGCCTTGCGGCACCTCAGTGGCGTTGTAACCGGCAATCAGCCCGCACAGCGGGATTCGCGCCTTGGGATTGAGCAACGGCACCACGGCATCGAACACATGCCCGCCAACGTTTTCGTAATAGATGTCGATGCCGTTCGGGCAGGCCTTGGCCAATTGTTCGGCAAAGTCCGGCGCCTTGTGATCGATGCAGGCATCAAACCCCAGTTCTTCGACCACGTATTTGCATTTGTCGGCTCCACCGGCCACACCCACGGCGCGCAGGCCCTTGATCTTCGCCACCTGACCGACCACTGAACCGACCGCACCGGACGCTGCAGCCACCACCAGGGTCTCGCCTTCTTTCGGCTGACCGATGTCGATCAGCCCCATGTACGCGGTCATCCCCGGCATGCCCAACACGCCGAGCGCCATCGACGGGCTCGGCAGGCCGGACGGAATCGGCATGATGTTGCGGCCGTCGCTGATGCTGTGGCTCTGCCAGCCGGTGAGGCCGACCACCAGATCGCCCTGATGGAATTTCGGATGACGGGAATTCTCGACACGGCTGACAGCGCCACCGGTCATCACTTCGCCGATTTGTACCGGCGCGGCGTAGGACGGTGCATCGCTCATGCGCCCGCGCATGTACGGGTCCAGCGACAGGTACAGGGTTTTCAGCAGCACCTGGCCGTCTTCGAGATCAGGCAACGCTTCGCGCTCCAGACGGAAGTTTTCCGGAGTCGGCGCGCCGACCGGGCGCGAGGCGAGGACGAAGCGTTGGTTGAGGGTCAGAGGGTCGGACATGTCAGCGTCTCCTGTGAATGATGAACTCGGGGGTATAGGGAGCAGACCTTTGTGGCATTGGGGCGTTCGATGTTTATTCAGTTGTACCGAGGTGAGTTCATTCGCGAGCAGGCTCGCTCCCACAGGGAAATGCATTCCAAATGTGGGAGCGAGCCTGCTCGCGAAGGCGGCATCAAAGACACCGCACCTCCAGGAGCCAGAAACAAAAATGCCAGGCGCGATGCCTGGCATTTTGTGTAGCTCATCCAACCCGCATTGGCGAATCAGAATGGCAGTTTCATACCTGCTGGCAGGTTCATGCCGGCGGTCATGCTGCCCATTTTTTCCTGGCTGTTGGCTTCGATCTTGCGCACGGCGTCGTTGACGGCGGCGGCGACCACAGCTTCGAGCATTTCCTTGTCGTCTTCGCTCAGGCCTTCAACCAGGCTTGGATCGATGCTGACGCTTTTCACGTCGTGACGACCGGTCATTACCACGGTGACCATATCGCCACCAGCCTTGCCGGTGACTTCGGCGTTGGCCAGTTCTTCCTGCATCTTGGCCATTTTTTCCTGCATCTGCTGTGCCTGCTTCATCAGGCCGGCCATGCCACCTTTCATCATGGGAATCACCTCAAAAGTACTTGGATCAAAACAGCGCCCGGCACTTAACGCCGAACGCCCTCTGTTATTAGCCTTGGGCGACCAAGGCGTCGACAGGTTCAATAGTATCGTGTCGCACCACTGCACCGAACTGCTGGACCATCTGCTGGATGAACGGATCACCGTGGATCGATTCTTCCGCCTCGCGCTGACGGTTGGCCCGGCGACGGGACGCGGCCTGCGCCGGGGTTTCCTGCTCGGGCTTGATCAACTCGATGGTCAGGGTCAGCGTGCGACCGTGGAACTGGTTCAACGCATCGTTCAGGCGCCGCTGTTGCGTGGCGTTGAACAGCGCGCTGTGCGCCGGGTCCAGGTGCATCAGCCAGTGGTCGCCATCGACCGCGATCAGCGTGCAGTTGGCGGCGATGCTGCCGGTCATGCCCGAGATCGGCAATTGCGGGAACAGCTCCAGCCATTGCAACGCCAGACCGGTGGCCGGCGCGGCGGCAGGCTCCGGCTCGGGTTCCGGGGCTGGCTCGGCAGTGTGTTCGCTGGCCAGATCGTCGAGGTAGCTGTAGGCCGAATCCATGTCCGGCTCAATGTAGTCTTCGTCCAGCGGCGGCTCATCGTCGAGGTCCATGCCTGGAGTGGCGGCATCGACTTCGGCGACCGACGGCTCAGGAATCGGCGCGGCAGCCCATTCCGGCGCATCCGGCACCACGCTGTCCGGGGTCGGCAGCGGCATCGGCGGCAACTCGGGCTGCTCGCTGGCGGTTTCCAGTACCGGCTCGACGGCTGGTTGCTGCACCGGCTCAGGTTCTGGCTCGGGTTCGACCGGGTCGTTCCACGGCAGGTCGACCAGCGCTTCGGCGACGACCGGTTCAGGTTCTGCTTCTGGCGCAGGTGCCGGCGCAGCCACCACCACAGGCGCTGGAGCCGGCGCTGGCGCAACCACCGGTGCAGGCGCAACAGCCGCAGCGACTACCGGCGCAGGCTTGGGCGCGGCAGCCACTGAGTTTACGGAATCAACTGTGGCCTGGCTGATCCCCACTGGCTTTAGCGGTTGCCTCGGGGCGTCCGCCGTATCCGCCGGCCGGAAGGCCAGCATCCGCAGCAGGACCATCTCGAAACCACCACGCGGGTCCGGCGCCAGCGGCAAGTCGCGGCGACCGATCAGGCCCATCTGGTAATAGAACTGCACGTCTTCGGCCGGCAGCGCCTGAGCCAATGCCAATACGCGGTCACGGTCGCCATGACCGTTGTCGACACCTTCAGGCAAGGCCTGGGCGATGGCGACGCGGTGCAGCACGTTGAGAATTTCCGAGAGCACGCCGTTCCAGTCCGGGCCTTGCTCGGCCAGGTGGCGCACGGCTTCGAGCAACGCCTTGGCGTCGCCTTCGATCAGTGCATGCAGCACGTCGAAGACCTGGCCGTGATCCAGCGTGCCGAGCATCGCCCGCACATCGGCGGCCAATACCTTGCCTTCACCGAAGGCGATGGCCTGGTCGGTCAGGCTCATGGCGTCACGCATCGAGCCGTCAGCGGCGCGGCCCAGCAACCACAGCGCGTCGTCTTCAAACGGCACGTTTTCGGCGCCGAGCACGTGGGTCAGATGCTCGACCACGCGCTCGGGCGTCATGTTCTTCAGCGAGAACTGCAGGCAACGCGACAAAATCGTTGCCGGAAGTTTCTGCGGATCCGTCGTCGCCAGGATGAACTTGACGTACGGCGGCGGCTCTTCGAGGGTTTTCAACAGCGCATTGAAGGAATGGCTGGAGAGCATGTGCACTTCGTCGATCAGGTAGACCTTGAAGCGCCCACGGCTCGGCGCGTACTGCACGTTGTCGAGCAGCTCGCGGGTGTCTTCGACCTTGGTCCGGCTCGCGGCGTCGATCTCGATCAGGTCGACGAAGCGCCCTTCATCGATCTCGCGGCACACCGAACACTCGCCGCAAGGGCTGGAAGTGATACCTGTCTCACAGTTCAGGCATTTGGCAATGATCCGCGCAATGGTGGTCTTACCGACCCCGCGGGTACCGGTGAACAGGTACGCGTGGTGCAGCCGCTGGCTGTCCAAGGCATTGATCAGAGCCTTGAGCACATGGGTCTGGCCGACCATTTCGCGGAACGAGCGCGGACGCCATTTACGTGCAAGAACCTGATAACTCATCGAAAACCGTCGCAACGAAGGAAGCTGAAGCGGCTAATGCTAGCGGAGCAAGGGCAAAATTGCATCCGGTGTGCTCGTCTAATCTGGCTAAGCTGCTGTTGGCGGGGAAATTTCGCTCGTGATCGGGACTCATCGGAGCATGTATGCGTTGGGCCTTGGGAGCTTTGTTGGGGATCAGTCTGAGCGTGAGCGCGGCCGAACCGCCGCTGCGCTTCGTCGTGGCCGACAGCTGGGCGATGCCGATGGTGCAGATCGACCACGGCCGCCCGACCCAGGGCATCCTCCACGACATCATGCTCAGCCTTGCGACGCAGGTCGGCGTGCCGGCCGAATTCCACGTCCTGCCGCGCGCCCGGGTGCAGAACGCCATGGAGCACGGTGAAGTCGACGTGCGCTGCTATGCCGCACAATCGTGGCTGCCGAATCAGTCCGGGGACTATATCTGGAGCCTTCCGCTGCTGTTCCAGCGCGATTTGCTGATCAGCCGCGACGCTCAGCCGCCCCGCGTCGACCCTGCCGACCTGCCCCGCCAATCGATCGGCACCGTGCTCGGCTATACCTATCCGACCCTGCAACCGCTGTTCGACGCCGATCGCCTGCAACGCGAGGACGCGCGTAATCAGGAACAAGTGCTGGAAAAACTCCTGGCCGGCCGCTACCGCTATGCGGTGAGCAATCAATGGACACTCGACTGGTTCAATCAGCGTCTGCTGCCCGGGCAGCAACTGCACGGCGTCGCGGTGCTGCAGGAGCAGCATGTGGGCTGCTACGTGAGGAATGATCCTCAGGTGCCGGTGCAGCGAATCTTGCGCACGTTGTTGCGGATGAAAATGTCGGGGGAGATTGATGACATCATCCGGTTGTATACCGGGTCCGCTGAAGCCACCCCATAACCCATTGTGGGAGCGGGCTTGCTCGCGAAGGCGTTGTGTCAGTCACCTGATTCGTTAACTGGCACACCGCCTTCGCGAGCAAGCCCGCTCCCACAGGGGGACATTTCCGACAGAGAATTATTCAGTAGCCGTGCGACTCGCGGAACTTCTGGTAGTCGTGAAATTCGATCCATTCGACCACATCGTACGGCAGGTAAAGCTGCTGCCGGGCGCGGGAGATGGCGATGTACACGGCGCAGATCCGCTGATCGAACGCGTAGGCGTCCTTGAACTGCACGTTGGTCAGCAGCTCGGGCGTCAGCAGAACGCGGTCGAACTCCATGCCGCCCGCCTCGTGCGCCTGCATCAGCAGGCAGCTTTTGCCGGGGCCGCCGATCATCCGGTTGAGCCGGGTCAAGTCAGCGACCTTGAAGCCCTTCTCCAGTTCGGCCTCGACCCACAGAAACGCCTCGTCGAACTGGTTGGCATCGCGCACCTGCTGCCACTTCGGCAGATCGCTGAAATAGCGATGCGGGCCCTTCTCGCTGTGTTCGGCACTGTAGAAGTCGACCCTGAACAGTTCGATGGCGGTGATCATGAAGTGCTCGAGGTCGCGCTGGGCTTTCGTGTCGGCAAAGCTGAACAGGCAATTGGCATCGTGCAGTTGCATGGCCCACTTCATGGTGTCCCAAGGGGACGCCGTCAGCACCACGCAACCTTCGGGCGGGACAAAGCCCTGCGGATAAAACTCGATGCCGACGTCAGCTTCACGCGCGCCTTCGAACGGCACCTTGCTCTTTTCCGAGTGCCGGGAAATCAGCGGATTGACCAGACGCTCGACGTTTCGTCCCGAGCGTACCGAGTAGGTGATATCGCTCTGGCGCACCTCACGCTTTCTCTTCACCAGATCACGCTCGGCGTGCTGGTACTCATCGCCCAGCGTGATCAGCACCTGTCGGCCACGCTCGATAATCTGCAGCAGCGAAGCGGGAATGTCCTGACTCTCGTCGATCAGCACGTGGGTATAACGCGGCGGCACCACGCAGCCCGCAAGGCTTGCACGCTTGATCAGCAACAAGGCTTCAAAGCCGCTCTGCCGGCCCCACGCCGGGTTGGCCTCAAGGTAAGTCCAGACGCGGCTCGAATACTCCAGCAACACTTTGGACTCAAGGCCGGACAAGGACAGTTTGAAATACGGCAGATGATGCGCCGACAGGCTGTAGTCCCGGGAGTGGCAATAGCGCTCGAGGGTTTCCAGGCAGACGTTCAGGGTGCGTTGCGCGTCATGCTCGCGAAAGCCGAGGATGTTCAGCTCCTGCGCCAGACTCTGTTTACTCGCGACTCGGCCGGCGGCGCTTGCCGGCTGTGGCTTGCGCCCATAAATCAGCCCGCGCGCGAACGCCTCAAAGGTGATGCCTGGCTTGCGTTCACTGGCAACGCCCATGCGCTGGCACAGGGTCGCGAGTTTTTCCGGGGTGCGTGCCAGCAACAGGGTTTTCCCCGGGTCCAGGCACTCGGTCAAGGCACCGACCAAGTGGCTTTTGCCGATCCCGGCATAGCCTTGCACGTGCAGGTCTTCATCGAGGTTGGCGCGGAAGGTTCTGACCAGTTTGTCCTGCGCGGCGCTGAGCCAGCGCTCGCGGTGCGCGGGGCTGATCATCTGCTGGCTGAACGGATTGTTGATCGCGTGGTGGCGCGTCTTGAACTCGTCATCCCACTTGCCATCGGGCAGCAGGTAATCCTGCGCCGCCACCTCTTCGGCCAACAGCAATCGCAGGTTCAATCCCCTGATGGCGTTCAGGCCGAAGTACAACTGGCGCGGGTCGAACAGCCGTTGCGCCTCGGACAGCAGCCCTGCCCCGCCATCGACCGCCCAGGCGATCAGGCGCGCAAGCACCTTCTCCGCCGCTGCGGCGGTGAGATCCTTTTCGGTGGCCTGAGCCAGATTCTGGATGACCAGCACGGCGGCCAGCTGCGCATCCGTCAACTCGCCGAGGGTTTTTGCGCCATCGGGCTGCAACAGGCTGGCGCAGGTCTCATCCGTCACGGGCAAGTACACGGCGGTGGATAAATCGTGATGTTCCGGGTGCATACAACCTCGTAGCCAGGGCGCGAACTTGTCAAAGACGCGCGCAGCAAGACGGTGGAGTATGCCACTGTTCAACCTTGGTGACTGAACAGGCATCGGGGGCAGCCTTCGCGAGCAGGCTCGCTCCCACAGGGGCTGGCGTGAAAGCCCAAATCGCGGGCATAAAAAAACCGCAGTGGGCGAAACCCATGCAGTTCTGTTGAAGCGTTCTTCGTTCGTTAAGGTGGTAACCCCACCAGCCACACCCCGGCACACAATGTTCCCGCTGTGGCTGCTGCCTTCCGGCTCTGACCAGGTTCACGGGTAATCGTTGCGGGGGGACCGATGGGGTCACCATAACGACACTCACCTGTCGGCGAGCCGCGCCATTGTACCTATCTGAAGCGAAGTTACAACCGTTGGTTTCAGATTAAAAATATGAAGGGCTTCAAGCACTTGCTATTGCGCCTGCAACACCTCGTCCGCCTTGCCGCCCGCCTGCTGGATCACCAGATGGATGAAGTGCAACTTGGCAATCGCCGCCGCCGGCAGCACGAACGGGTAGAAATCCGGCTGCCCCATGCTGCGTGACAGCTCGTTGAGCATGCCCGCCAGTTCGATCCACGCATTGACGAACGACAGGAACGCCGCGCCGCCGGGGTGCTCCGGGTCGTACAGCGTGCTGGACGGGAACGGCTGGTAGTCGAAGTCCATTTCCCGCGCGCTCATGCCGAAACCCAGCGCGGTATCCACCGCATCCATCATGTGCAGGTAATGCGCCCAGGTTTCGGCCCAATCTTCCCATGGGTGCATGGTCGCGTAGGCGCTGACGTAGTGTTGCGGCCAGTCCAGCGGTGCGCCTTGCTGGTAGTGACGGTCGAGCGCTTCGGCGTAACTGGCGCGCTCGTCGCCGAACAGGGTGCGGAAAGGTTCAAGCCACGGCCCATTGGCGATCAGACGATCCCAATAATAATGCCCGACCTCATGCCGGAAATGCCCGAGCAGCGTGCGATAGGGTTCATGCATTGCCGCCCGCACCTGCTCGCGATGGGCGTCGTCGGCTTCTTTGATATCGAGGGTGATCAGACCGTTGGCGTGGCCGGTCATTGGCGCGTTGCCTTCGAGGTCGACGCCGATGAAGTCGAAGGCCAGACCGGTGGCCTCATCCACGGTTTTCGGGATGACCGGCAGGCCGAGGGTGATCAGTTGCGCCACCAGCCGGCGCTTGGCGATTTCGACTTTGCGCCAGCGTTCGGGGTTTTCCGGCACTGAGAGGTCGGGGATGGTGCGGTTGAGGCTGCAGGCGATGCACAGGCTGTCGTGGCCGTTATCCGGCAGCAACCAGTTGCACGCGGCGGGAGTGTCGAGGTTGGCGCAGCGACGAAACAGCCCGGCGTCGGGATCGGCATCGAGTGTCCAACTGCCGTCCTGTGGCCCGGGCTGCAACGAGGTCAGGCGACTTTCTTCAGGCTGATAGCCCAACAAGGCGCTGCAAGCCAGACACTGACTGTTGCGAAAGAACAGCGACTGGCCGCAGCGGCACGGCCAGATTTTGCTGTTGCGTGAAGATTCGCCCATGAACGGCGCGACGATGCGAGAACTGAGCTGCTCGAAAAAGCGGTACATGGCGATCTCTCCCTGGGGCTTGCCAAGACTAGATCATTGCCGAGCCGACATCGTTCCGAATACTCCACGGCTATTGGCCGATACCACCCTTGTGGTGAGGGGATTTAGCGAAACGTCGCACCGCCCCGATGGGTTGCGAAGCAGTCCCAGAACCCTACCACTCAGTTGAATCAGACAAACTGTGTGCTCAGGCTTTACGACTGCTGCGCAGCCGGTCGGGGATAAATCCCCTCACTACAGGTTTGAGCCCTATCAGGCAGAAATGCCATGGGTTTTGAGGAACGCGATAAACGCCTCTTCATCCATCACCTTCACCCCCAGCTCATTGGCCTTGGTCAGCTTCGAGCCAGCACCCGGCCCTGCAACCACGCAATGAGTTTTCGCCGATACCGAGCCGGCGACCTTGGCGCCGAGGCTCTCCAGGTGTTCTTTGGCCACATCGCGGCTCATCAACTCGACCTTGCCGGTCAGCACCCAGGTTTCGCCGGACAGCGGCAGGCCCTCAACGACTTTCTTCTCGCTCAGCCAGTGCATGCCGAAATCCCGCAGCTGTTTCTCGGCGGCCTCGGCGATCTGCCGATGCTCGGGCACAGCAAAAAACTCGCGCACCGAATTGGCCTGCTTCTCCGGCAGCGCCTGACGCATGTCCAGCCAGTCGGCATTCATCACCGCCTCCAGCGAACCGAACCTGTCCGCCAGTTTCTGCGCGCCGCCCGGGCCGACAAAGGGAATGTGCAGCTTGTCGAGCAGACCACCGAGGGTGGTGCTGGCGGCAAATTCGGCGCCGAGTTCACCCTGATCCTGAATCTGCAGGCCATGCCCCAACAACTCGGTGATCACCTGCTGGTTGTGTGCATCCTCGAAGAAGCTGTGAATCTCGTGGGCCACTTCCAGGCCGATGTCCGGCAGGTAGGTCAGCACTTGCGGCAACGCCTGCTGCACGCGCTCCAGCGAACCGAGCGAGCGCGCCAACACCTTGGCCGTCTCCTCGCCGACATCGGGAATGCCCAGCGCATAAATGAACCGCGCCAGTCCCGGTTGCTTGCTGTCTTCAATCGCCGCCAGCAGCTTGTTGCTGGAGACCTCGGCAAAGCCCTCCAGATCGACAATGTCGTCGAACTTCAGCGCGTACAGATCGGCCGGCGAGCTGACCAGACCTTCATCGACCAGTTGCTCGACGCTCTTGTCGCCAAGGCCCTCGATGTCCATCGCCCGGCGCGAGACGAAATGAATGATCGCCTGCTTCAGTTGCGCACCGCAGGCCAGACGGCCGACGCAGCGGTACACCGCACCTTCACTGATGGTTTCCTTGCCTTTGCTGCGCTTGACCAGTTGCGTGCGCTCGACATGGGAGCCGCAGACCGGACAATTCTCTGGAATCGCTACAGGACGAGCATTCTCCGGGCGACGTTCGGTGACCACTTGCACCACCTGCGGGATCACGTCACCGGCGCGACGGATGATCACCGTGTCGCCGATCATCAGGCCCAGGCGCGCCACTTCGTCCATGTTGTGCAGGGTCGCGTTGGCGACGGTGACGCCGGCGACCTTGACCGGTTTCAGCCGTGCCACCGGAGTGACGGCGCCGGTACGGCCGACCTGGAATTCCACGTCGAGCAGTTCGGTGAGCTCTTCCATGGCCGGGAATTTGTGCGCAATCGCCCAGCGCGGTTCGCGGGCACGGAAGCCCAGCTCACGCTGATCGGCGATGCTGTTGACCTTGAACACCACGCCGTCGATTTCATAAGTCAGCGAGTTACGTCGCTCACCCATGTCGCGGTAGTAATCCAGGCACTCGCCGATGCCTTTGGCCAGCTTCAGCTCGTGGCTGATCGGCATGCCCCACTTCTGCAATTGCTTGAGGTTGCCGATATGGGTGTCGGAAATATCGTGGGAGACCTGACCGATACCGTAGCAGCAGAATTCCAGCGGGCGGTTGGCGGTGATCTTCGAATCCAACTGACGCAGGCTGCCAGCAGCGGCGTTGCGCGGGTTGGCGAAGGTCTTGCCGCCGACTTCCAGTTGCGAGGCGTTGAGGCGCTCGAAACCGGCCTTGGACATGAACACTTCCCCGCGCACTTCGAGGGTCGCCGGCCAGCCTGTGCCGTGCAGCTTCAACGGGATGTTGCGCACGGTGCGCACGTTGACGCTGATGTCTTCACCGGTGGTGCCATCGCCACGGGTGGCGCCGCGTACCAGTACGCCGTCCTGATACAGCAGGCTGACCGCCAGGCCATCGAGTTTCGGCTCGCAGCTGTATTCCACCGCCGCGCCGCCACCGAACAGATCACCGGCCGGCAGATCCAGACCTTCGGTCACCCGGCGGTCGAATTCGCGCATGTCGGTTTCTTCGAAGGCGTTGCCGAGGCTGAGCATCGGCACTTCGTGACGCACCTGGGTGAACGCGGTCAATGCCACGCTGCCGACACGCTGGGTCGGCGAGTCGTTGGTGATCAATTCCGGATTGGCCGCTTCCAGCGCCTTGAGCTCGTGGAACAACCGGTCGTACTCGGCGTCCGGAATGCTCGGCTCGTCGAGGACGTGGTAACGGTAGTTGTGCTGATCGAGTTCAGCGCGCAGCTCTAGAATGCGGTTTTTGGCGGCGGTCATGGGTGTTCTCTCATAAAGCAAAAGAGCAGCCGAGGCTGCTCCAGTTTCATCATTCAAAGATCGCAGCCTCGTTGCACTCGACAGCTCCTACAGGGATCGCGTTCCTCTGTAGGAGCGGCCGAAGGCTGCGATCTTTTGATCTTGGCCTTAGCGCTTCTGGGTCAGGGCGCGGCGTTCGAATTCGACGATGCGCTGACGGTAGTGCTCGATAGTCTGCGCGGTCAGCACGCTGCGCTGGTCGTCTTTCAGCTCGCCGTTCAGTTCCTGGGACAGCTTGCGCGCTGCCGCCACCATCACGTCGAAGGCCTGCTTCGGATGACGCGGGCCTGGCAGGCCGAGGAAGAAGCTCACCGCCGGGGTGCTGAAATGGTCGATGTCGTCCAGATCGAAGATACCAGGCTTGACCGCATTGGCCATGGAGAACAGCACTTCACCGTTGCCGGCCATGCTTTCGTGGCGGTGGAAAATATCCATCTCGCCAAAACGTAGACCGCTTTCCAGAATGTTCTGCAACAGCGCCGGGCCTTTGAAGCCGGCGGCGTCGCGGCAGATCACGCTGATCACCAGGACTTCTTCGGCTTGCGGCTGATCCTTGTCGGCCACCGCAGGCGCATGCTTGCTGTCGTCGACGAAGTCATCATCACGACTGCTGAAGCTCGGGCCGCCGTCCAGATCCAGATCGAGGTTCAGGTCGCCCTGGGCCGGACCATTGCTGCCGCGCTTGCCACGTTTCGAACCGGATTCGCGAGGCTCGCGTGCTTCGCGGGCCGGCATGCTCACCGACGGCAGATCGTGTTCGTCCAGTTGCGGCTCTTTGTGCGTATCCAGTACGCGGGCCGGGCCCAACAGCTCGGCGCTGGTGTCCTCGTCCGGCAGGTTGGACAGACTTCGGTCAAGACGGAATTTCAGTTTTCCCTTGCCGCCGCGCATACGGCGCCAGCCATCGAAAAGAATACCGGCTATCACAATGATGCCGATGACGATCAGCCACTCGCGCAGACCGATTTCCATGTAATCCCGTGCCTCTATAAAAAATGCTGAAAAATAAGGGGTTTACATTGTGCAAACCGCTTTAAAACGTGGCGCCAACTCTATGTTCTGACAGGCGTTTTGCCCACGTATACGAAAAATTGACATTAAACTAGCACGACCAAAGACAACTTTACACCGTCTGTCACATTGGCTTGCGCGAATATGTCGATTGGCCAGCAAGTCGAAGTCGGTAAAAAAGTCCTACAGACTACTCATACCCTTCCGACACCACGCTGACTCAGGCGTCCACCATCGCCATCGCCTCCTCGACATCCACTGCAACCAGTCGCGAACAACCCGGCTCGTGCATCGTCACGCCCATCAGTTGATCGGCCATTTCCATGGCGATCTTGTTGTGGGTGATATAGATGAACTGCACGGTCTGCGACATTTCTTTAACCAATCGTGCGTAGCGTCCAACGTTAGCGTCATCCAGTGGCGCGTCAACTTCATCGAGCATGCAGAACGGCGCCGGATTCAATTTGAAGATCGCAAAAACCAGTGCCAGTGCGGTCAGGGCTTTTTCCCCGCCAGAGAGCAAATGGATGGTGCTGTTCTTCTTTCCTGGCGGCCGCGCCATGATCGTCACCCCTGTATCGAGTAGATCTTCGCCCGTCAGTTCCAAATACGCGCTGCCACCACCGAAAACTTTCGGAAAAAGCGCCTGTAAACCGCCATTGATCTGATCAAAGGTATCTTTGAAGCGGTTACGGGTTTCCTTGTCGATCTTGCGAATGACGTTTTCCAGGGTCTCCAGTGCTTCGACCAGATCCGCGTCCTGCGCATCCAGATAACGTTTACGCTCGGATTGTTGCGTGTATTCGTCGATGGCCGCGAGGTTGATCGCGCCCAGGCGCTGAATCCGCGCATTGATCCGTTCGAGTTCTTCTTCGGCGGCGCGTTCACTGGCCTCAGGCGTCAAGGTCGCGAGCACGCCATTGAGATCGTAGCCGTCTTCGAGCAATTGATCCTGCAACGCCTTGCGCCGCACGGTCAGCGCTTGCCATTCCATGCGCTGTTGTTCGAGCTGGCCACGGATCAGTTGCGATTGCTGCTCGGCCTGGGTCCGGCGCTTTTCCGCCTCGCGCAGTTCGCGGTCGGCGTCTTCCAGCGCGATCTGCGCAGTCTTCAGCTCTTCGTCGACGGTCATGCGTTTGTCGAGCAGCTCTTCGAGTTTCAGGCGCAGCTCTTCCAGCGGTGCCTCGCCCTCCTCCAGATTCAGACTCAACTGCTCACGCTTTTCGGTCAGGCGCTCGGCCTGCATCTCCAGACGTTCCAACGCCTGGCGCGTGGAATCGTGCTGCGCGCGCAACGAGCCGAGACGCACCGCCAGTTGATGGGCATGATCCTTGTGCTGGCGGGCTTCCTGGCGCACGCGATCAAGGCGTTCGCGCAGGCTGTCACGCTGGGCCAGCAGCAACTCGCGCTGCTCGGTGTCCAGCGCCATGGCGTCGAGCGCTTCCTGCAATTGCATGCGCGCTTCGCCGATCTGCTCGTGTTCCAGTTCGCGTTGCTCGCCGAGTTCGATCAACTCTTCATCAAGGCGGGTGCGGCGCAGCGTCAGCTGTTCAGCCTTGGCTTTACCGGCGGACAACTGGGCTTTCAATTCACCTTGGGAGCGGGCTTCGTCCTGCAGCAAACGGCGCAAATGCTCACGGCCGTTTTCCTGCTGCCGCTGTTGCGCCCGCAGGGTTTGCAGACGGATTTCCATGGCTTCGACCGTGGCTTCACGCTCTTCGCGTTCGGCCTGCAACGTCTCGATTTCCTGGCCACGGGCGAGCATGCCGCTCTCGGCTTCACTGGCGCGACGCACCCGCAGGAAGTGTCGGCCTACCCAGTAACCGTCGCGACTGATCAGGCTCTGCCCGGCACTCAACTGGCCGCGCAGGGCCAACGCTTGCTCAAGGCTATCGACCGGTTTGACCTGGCCGAGCCATGGCGACAGATCGATCTGCGCCTCGACTTTATCCAGCAGGCTGCCCGCCACTCGCACACCATCGCTGGCGGGGCTGAGCAGGCGCAGATCGCCTTGGGTGAAACCGGACAGATCGAAACCGTTGAAGTCGTCCACCAGCACCGCTTGCAGATCGGCGCCGAGCACGGTTTCCACCGCCAGCTCCCAACCGGCCTCGACCTTCAAGCCTTCGGCCAGACGCGGCCGTTCGGCGAGGTTGTGTTCCTTCAGCCATTCGGCGGTGCCGGTGCCCGGATCGAGTGCAGCCTGCTGCAAGGCTTCCAGCGACGCCAGCCGCCCGTTGAGCCGTTGCAGATCGCCCTGCGCCTGCTGCTGCGCGGTCAATGCCTGCTGCAATTCCTGACGCAGTTGTTCAAGCTTTTCGACCTGCGCTTCTTCGCTGGTCTGCAAATCTTCGAGGGTCGCTTCGGATTCGGCGAGCTGCTCGTTGAGCGCCATGATCGCCGCGTCTTCCGGGTCGGCGGAAAGCAGATCGCGCTCTTCGGCGAGACGCTTTTGCCGATCGGCCAGACGCTCCATGCTGGTTTCCAGCTGCTGGATCCGCGACTGCTGCACTTCAGCCTGACGCCGGGGTTCGGCGGCGGTCAGGTTGAAGGTGTCCCACTGCTCCTGCCAGCCGTGCATGACGCTTTCGGAATCTTCCAGCGCAGCGGCGGCTTCTTCGGCAGCGGCGCTGGTGACTTCCTGCTCGGGGGTGAGCGTGTCCAGCTCTTCGCCGAGGGTCAGCAGCAGCGTGCGGTCGTGGCCCAGGTGCGATTCGGTTTCCAGACGCGCGCGCTCGGCTTCTTTCAGATCGTCCTGCAACTGGCGCAAGCGCTGCTGGCCGTGCTGGATGCTCTGCTCGACCCGGGCGATGTCGCCGCCGACCGAATAGAAGCGGCCCTGCACCAGATTGAAGCGCTCGGACAGTTCATGGTGCCCGTCGCGCAGCCGCTCGATAGCCGCATCGGCATTGCGCTGCTCGGCGACCAGCGCTTCGAAACTGACTTCCTGGGTGCCGATGATCGACTCGCGCTGGCCGACCTGATCGTTCAGATCCTGCCAGCGCAGGGCCGACAGTTGCGCCTTGAGCTGGCGCTCTTCGCTCTTGTATTCCTGATACTTCTTGGCGGACTCGGCCTGCCGGTGCAAACGTTCGAGCTGACGCTCAAGCTCTTCACGCAGGTCGGTCAGACGCGCAAGGTTTTCGTGGGTGCGGCGGATGCGGTTTTCGGTCTCGCGCCGACGCTCCTTGTACTTGGAGATGCCCGCCGCTTCTTCGATGAAGTTGCGCAGGTCTTCCGGTTTGGCTTCGATCAGCTTGGAGATCATCCCCTGCTCGATGATCGAGTAGCTGCGCGGGCCGAGGCCGGTGCCGAGGAAGATGTCGGTAATGTCGCGACGACGGCACTTGGCGCCGTTGAGGAAATAGCTGTTCTGGCTGTCGCGGGTGACTTTGCGGCGAATGGAGATCTCGGCGTAAGCCGCGTACTCGCCGACCAGGGTGCCGTCGGAGTTGTCGAACACCAGTTCGATGCTCGCCTGGCTCACCGGTTTGCGGCTGGTCGAACCGTTGAAGATGACGTCGGTCATCGACTCGCCACGCAGGTTCTTCGCCGAACTTTCGCCCATTACCCAGCGTACGGCGTCGATGATGTTCGACTTGCCGCAACCGTTCGGCCCGACGACCGCCGCCATGTTACTGGGGAAGTTCACCGTGGTCGGGTCGACGAAGGACTTGAACCCCGCCAGTTTGATGCACTTCAGCCGCACGCTCAGGCAACCGTCAGGGCGGAGACCACCAGATCGCAGCTGCGCTGGGCGTAAGCCGTCAGCACGATGCGGATCTGCGGCAAATCACGGGCGAGCACAGCGGCCAGCAGGCGTTCGAACAGCTCGAGGAACTCGCTCATTTCGGCCTTGCGCTGTTCGAGGGCGAGGAAATACGCACGGCTCATGGCCGGCTGCAGGTTCTCGACGGTCTCTTGCAGGTACGGGTTGTTGGCAAACGGGTACGCAGCGCGCATCACGGCGAAGCTGTCGTCGACGAAGGTGCGGATGTCCTGACGCTCGTAGCTGGCGGTCAGGCGCTGCTGGATCTGCACGAACGGCGCCATGTCGGCCTGGGTCTGCCAGCCATTGGCGACCGCATTGCCGAGCAGGATGTACAGCTCGCTCATCAGCGTGCACAGGCTCTGCACCTTGTGTGCGGTGAGTTCGGTGACATGGGCGCCACGTCGCGGCAGGATCGCGATCAGGTGACGGCGTTCGAGGATCAGCAGGGCTTCGCGGACCGATCCGCGGCTGACATTGAGGGCCAGCGTGACCTTCTGTTCCTGAATGCGCTCTCCCGGCTTCATTTCGCCGCGAATGATGCGTTCGGCGAGGTGGTGAGCAATTTGCTCGGCGAGGCTGTCCGGCGCCTTGAACGTCATGGTTGTCCTTCAAACTCTTCGATCTGCACAAGCGGCGCAGTGTAGCGCAAATGCAGGTGCATGGCGGAGTGCCCGCACGGCGCTTTTTGGCACGATTCAAGCAAAAAGGCAGTGAATCCGCTCAGGGTCAATACTCAATAGAGCACGCGTTAATCGACAAAACCGTTTTTCCTGACCTTTAAGTCAGAAAACCATTGACCGAAAAGTCAGACCTGCTAAATTCGGCTCAAGTCGGTTAACAACAATAATGAGTCTGCGAGGCCTTCCGTGATCCAGTTTTTACTTAACCAGGAACTCCGTAGCGAGCACGCCCTGGACCCGAATCTGACCGTGCTCAATTACCTGCGCGAACACGTGGGCAAGTCCGGCACCAAAGAAGGCTGCGCCAGCGGCGACTGTGGCGCCTGCACCGTGGTGGTCGGCGAGTTGCAAACGGATGACGCCGGCCGCGAACACATTCGCTATCGCAGCCTCAACTCGTGCCTGACCTTTGTGTCGTCGCTGCATGGCAAACAACTGATCAGCGTCGAAGACCTCAAGCACCAGGGCGAACTGCACAGCGTGCAGAAAGCCATGGTCGAGTGCCACGGCTCGCAGTGCGGCTTCTGCACCCCCGGCTTCGTCATGTCGCTGTTCGCCCTGCAAAAGAACAGCGATGCACCGGATCCGGCCAAGGCGCACGAAGCGCTGGCCGGCAACCTCTGCCGCTGCACCGGCTACCGGCCGATTCTCGCCGCCGCCGAGCAATCCTGCTGCGGCAAACAGCCGGACCAGTTCGATGCCCGCGAAGCCGAGACCATCGCCCGCCTCAAAGCCATCGCCCCGACCGATATCGGCGAACTCAACAGTGGCGACAAGCGCTGCCTGGTGCCGCTGACCGTCGCCGATCTGGCCGATCTGTATGACGCTTACCCACAAGCGCGGCTGCTGGCCGGCGGCACTGATCTGGCGCTGGAAGTCACCCAGTTCCACCGCACCCTGCCGGTGATGATTTACGTCGGCAACGTAGCCGAAATGAAGCGCATCGAAAGCTTCGACGACCGCATCGAAATCGGCGCCGCCACCGCCCTCTCCGACTGCTACGAAGCGCTCACTGCCGAGTACCCGGACTTCGGCGAACTGCTGCACCGCTTCGCCTCGCTGCAGATCCGCAACCAGGGCACCCTCGGCGGCAACATCGGCAACGCCTCGCCGATCGGTGACTCGCCACCGTTGCTGATCGCCCTCGGCGCGCAAGTGGTGCTGTGCAAAGGCGAAACCCGGCGCACGCTGAACCTGGAAGATTACTTCATCGACTACAAGGTCACCGCCCGTCAGGAAAGCGAATTCATCGAAAAAATCGTCGTCCCGCGCGCCACCGCCGAACAGCGTTTCCGCGCCTACAAGGTTTCCAAGCGTCTGGACGATGACATCTCCGCCGTCTGCGCCGCCTTCAATCTGCGCGTGGAAAACGGCGTGATCAGCGATGCGCGCATGGCGTTCGGCGGCATGGCCGCGATTCCGAAACGCGCCGCCCATTGCGAAGCCGTGCTGCTCGGCCAGCCGTTCAACAACGCTGTGATCGAACGCGCCTGCGCTGCGCTGGCCGAAGACTTCACGCCGCTCTCGGACTTCCGCGCCAGCAAGGAATATCGCCTGCTCAGCGCGCAGAACCTGCTGCGCAAATACTTCATCGAACTGCAAACACCGCACATCGAGACTCGGGTGACCGCTTATGTCTAACCATCACGCCGTAGAGAAGACTCAAGCCGAACTGGCGGAACTGTTCGCCAGGGACCTGACCACCGGTGTCGGCCGCAGCGTCAAGCACGACAGCGCCGCCAAGCATGTGTCCGGTGAAGCGCAGTACATCGATGATCGTCTGGAATTCCCCAATCAGCTGCACGTGTACGCACGGCTGTCGGACCGCGCCCACGCGAAAATCATCAGCATCGACACCAAGCCCTGCTACGCCTTCGAAGGCGTGCGCATTGCGATCACCCACGAAGACGTGCCGGGCCTCAAAGACATCGGCCCGTTGCTGCCGGGCGATCCGCTGCTGGCCATCGATGACGTGCAGTTCGTCGGGCAACCGGTGCTGGCCGTGGCCGCGAAAGACCTGGAAACCGCACGCAAAGCGGCGATGGCGGCGATCATCGAATACGAAGATCTCGAGCCGGTGCTGGACGTGGTCGAAGCCTTGCGCAAACGCCACTTCGTGCTCGACAGCCATACCCATCAGCGTGGCGATTCGGCCTCGGCATTGGCCACCGCCGAACACCGCATTCAGGGCACGCTGCACATCGGCGGCCAGGAACACTTTTATCTGGAAACCCAGATCTCCTCGGTCATGCCCACCGAAGACGGCGGCATGATCGTCTACTGCTCGACGCAGAACCCCACCGAAGTGCAGAAGCTGGTGGCCGAAGTGCTCGACGTGTCGATGAACAAGATCGTCGTCGACATGCGCCGCATGGGCGGTGGTTTCGGCGGCAAGGAAACCCAGGCCGCCAGCCCGGCGTGCCTGTGCGCGGTGATCGCGCACCTCACCGGTCAGCCGACCAAGATGCGCCTGCCACGGGTCGAAGACATGCTGATGACCGGCAAGCGCCACCCGTTCTACGTCGAGTACGACGTCGGCTTCGACAGCACCGGGCGTCTGCACGGGATCGCCATGGATCTGGCCGGCAACTGCGGCTGCTCGCCGGACCTGTCAGCGTCAATTGTCGACCGGGCGATGTTCCACTCGGACAACTCTTACTACCTCGGTGACGCGACCATCAATGGTCACCGCTGCAAGACCAACACCGCGTCGAACACTGCCTACCGTGGTTTCGGCGGCCCGCAAGGGATGGTCGCCATCGAAGAAGTGATGGACGCGATTGCCCGTCACCTCAACCTCGATCCGCTGGCGGTGCGCAAGGCCAACTACTATGGCAAGACCGAGCGCAACGTCACCCACTACTACCAGACCGTCGAGCACAACATGCTCGAAGAGATGACTGCCGAACTGGAAGAAAGCAGCCAGTACGCCGAGCGCCGCGAAGCGATCCGCCGCTACAACGCCAACAGCCCGATCCTGAAAAAAGGCCTGGCGCTGACCCCGGTGAAATTCGGCATCTCCTTCACCGCCAGCTTCTTGAACCAGGCCGGCGCGCTGATCCACGTCTACACCGACGGCAGCATCCACCTGAACCACGGCGGCACGGAAATGGGCCAGGGCCTCAACACCAAAGTCGCGCAGGTGGTGGCCGAAGTGTTCCAGGTGGAAATGGATCGGGTGCAGATCACCGCGACCAACACCGACAAAGTGCCGAACACCTCGCCGACTGCGGCCTCCAGCGGCGCTGACCTCAACGGCAAGGCCGCGCAGAACGCCGCCGAGATCATCAAGCAGCGTCTGGTGGAATTCGCCGCGCGGCACTACAAGGTCAGCGAAGAAGACGTGGAATTCCACAACGGCCATGTGCGCGTGCGTGACCACATCATGACCTTCGAGGCGCTGATCCAGCTGGCGTATTTCAATCAGGTCTCGCTGTCTAGCACCGGCTTCTACAAGACCCCGAAAATCTACTACGACCGCAGCCAGGCCCGGGGTCGGCCGTTCTACTACTTCGCCTTCGGCGCGGCGTGCTGCGAAGTGATCGTCGACACCCTGACCGGCGAGTACAAGATGCTCCGTACCGACATCCTCCACGACGTCGGTGCCTCGCTGAACCCGGCGATCGACATCGGTCAGGTCGAGGGTGGTTTCGTCCAGGGCATGGGCTGGCTGACCATGGAGGAGCTGGTCTGGAACAACAAGGGCAAGCTGATGACCAACGGCCCGGCCAGCTACAAGATCCCGGCCGTGGCGGACATGCCGCTGGACCTGCGGGTGAAGCTGGTGGAAAACCGCAAGAACCCGGAAGACACGGTGTTCCATTCCAAGGCTGTGGGTGAGCCGCCGTTCATGCTCGGGATTGCCGCGTGGTGCGCGATCAAGGACGCGGTGGCGAGCCTCGGTGACTATAAGCATCAGCCGCAGATCGATGCGCCGGCGACCCCGGAGCGGGTGTTGTGGGGCTGTGAGCAGATGCGCCAGCTCAAGACTGTAAAAGCGGTCGAAGCTGAAACCGAGTTGGCTCCGCTCTAGGACCGAGGCGCGGCCATTCGCGAGCAGGCTCGCTCCCACAGGGAGAATGCATTCCAAATGTGGGAGCGAGCCTGCTCGCGAAGAGGCCCGAACAGACAACGACAGATGTCGAGGTGAACATGTACAACTGGATCGACGCCCTCGCCGACCTGCAGAACCAGGGCGAACCCTGTGTTCTGGTGACGATCATCGAAGAACTCGGCTCGACTCCGCGCAATGCCGGCTCGAAAATGGTCGTCAGCGCGAAACAGACCTTCGACACCATCGGTGGCGGGCATCTGGAATACAAAGCCATGCAGATCGCCCGCGAAATGCTTGCCAGCGGCAAGCAGGACACCCATCTGGAGCGCTTCAGCCTGGGTGCCAGCCTCGGCCAGTGCTGCGGCGGCGCCACCGTGCTGCTGTTCGAACCGATGGGCCAGGTGCAGGCGCAGATCGCCGTTTTCGGCGCCGGGCATGTCGGCCGCGCGCTGGTGCCGCTGCTCGCCAGCCTGCCGTGTCGAGTGCGCTGGATCGATTCGCGGGAAGAGGAATTCCCCGAACAGATCCCCCACGGCGTGCGTAAAATCGTCGCCGAAGAGCCTGTGGATGAAATCGACAACCTGCCCGCCGGCAGCTACTGCATCGTCATGACCCACAACCATCAGCTCGACCTGGAACTCACTGCCGCGATCCTCAAGCGCAACGACTTCGCCTACTTCGGCCTGATCGGTTCGAAGACCAAACGGGCCAAGTTCGAACATCGCCTGCGGGATCGCGGTTTCGACAGCGGCGTCGTGCAACGCATGCGCTGCCCGATGGGCATTGGCGACGTCAAAGGCAAACTGCCTGTGGAAATCGCCATCTCCATAGCCGGCGAAATTATCGCCACCTATAACGCCAATTTCGGCCAGCACAGCGCCAGCGCCGAACCGATTGCCAGACTGCTGCCGGTTTCGCGGCGCAGTCAGGCCGCCAAACTCAAAGCCTCAAACTGATTAGAGAACCCTCATGCCTCTGACTCGCAAAGCCTACCGCGCCGCCATCCTGCACAGCATCGCCGACCCCGCCGAAGTCGGGATCGAAGCCTCCTACGAATATTTCGAGGATGGCCTGCTGGTGGTCGATGGCGGCAAGATCAGCGCCCTCGGCCACGCCAGCGAACTGCTGCCGACCCTGCCGGCGGACATCGAGATCACCCACTATCAGGACGCGCTGATCACCCCGGGCTTCATCGACACCCACATCCACCTGCCGCAAACCGGCATGGTCGGGGCCTACGGCGAGCAACTGCTGGACTGGCTCAACACCTACACCTTCCCGTGCGAAAGCCAGTTCGGTGACAAGGCCCACGCCGATGAAGTGGCGGATATTTTCATCAAGGAACTGCTGCGCAACGGCACCACCACCGCGCTGGTGTTCGGCAGCGTGCACCCGCAGTCGGTGAACTCGTTCTTCGAGGCGGCCGAGAAACTCGACCTGCGGATGATCGCCGGCAAGGTGATGATGGACCGCAACGCGCCGGACTATCTGACCGACACCGCCGAATCGAGCTACGTCGAGAGCAAGGCGCTGATCGAACGCTGGCACGGCAAGAGCCGCCTGCACTACGCGGTCACCCCGCGTTTCGCCCCGACCAGCACCCCGGAGCAACTGACCCTCGCCGGCCAACTGTTGACCGAATATCCGGATCTGTACATGCAGACCCACATCAGCGAAAACCTCAAGGAAATCGAGTGGGTCAAGGAACTGTTCCCGGAGCGCAAGGGTTACCTCGACGTTTACGATCACTACAAGCTGCTCGGCGAACGCTCGGTGTTCGCCCACGGCGTGCACCTGTGCGACGACGAATGTGCACGTCTGGCGGAAACCGGCTCGGCGATCTCGTTCTGCCCGACCTCGAACTTCTTCCTCGGCAGTGGTCTGTTCAACCTGCCGATGGCCGAGAAGCACAAGCTCAACGTCGGTCTCGGCACTGACGTCGGCGGCGGCACCAGTTTCTCGCTGCTGCAAACCCTGAACGAAGCCTACAAAGTCATGCAGTTGCAGGGCGCGCGGTTGAGTCCGTTCAAGTCGCTGTACCTGGCGACGCTGGGCGGTGCGCGGGCGCTGCGTCTGGAAGACAAGATCGGCAACCTGCAACCGGGTTCAGACGCCGACTTCCTGGTGCTGGACTACAACGCCACGCCACTGCTCAGCTATCGCCTGAAACAGGCCAACAACATTGCCGAAACGTTGTTTGTGCTGATGACACTGGGCGATGACCGCACGGTGCAGCAGACGTATGCGGCGGGGGCTTTGGTGCATCAGCGCTGAGTTTTTTCAAGGCATAAAAAATCCCCCAGCGCTTTTCAGCCTGGGGGATTTTTGTTGCCTGTCAGATTGCTATCGCTGGCAAGCCAGCTCCCACAGATTTCTCGGTGTATCGCAGATTCGGTGAACCCCACAAATCCCTGTGGGAGCTGGCTTGCCAGCGATTGGAGCGACTCGGTGTCAGCTCAAAGCTTGGCGCTTGGGCGCCCAGACTTCTTGGTCTGCAACAAATGCGAGAACACCGCATGCAGATCATCCGACGCACTTTCCTCATCGAGGTTGAGCTTGCTGTCGATGTGATCCATGTGATGCATCATCAGGTCCACCGCCAGCTCACCGTTGCGCGCTTCGATGGCGTCGATCAACTGGGTGTGCTCGTCGTAGGAGCAATGCGAGCGGTTGCCGCTTTCGTACTGGGCGATGATCAGCGAGGTCTGCGAGACCAGACTGCGCTGGAAGCTGATCAGTGGCGCGTTCTTCGCCGCTTCGGCCAGTTTCAGATGGAATTCGCCCGACAGACGGATACCGGCGCCGCGATCGCCACGGGAGAAACTGTCGCGCTCGTCGTTGACCATCTGACGCAGTTCGGCGATCTGCTCGGCGGTGGCGTGCTGCACGGCCAGCTCGGTGATCGCGCGCTCCACCAGACGGCGGGCCATGAACACTTGACGCGCTTCTTCAACGCTCGGGCTGGCGACGACCGCGCCACGGTTCGGCCGCAACAGCACCACGCCTTCATGGGCCAGACGCGAGAGTGCGCGGCGAATGATGGTGCGGCTGACCCCGAAGATTTCCCCCAACGCTTCTTCGCTCAATTTTGTACCGGGCGCCAGACGCTGTTCGAGGATGGCCTCGAAGATATGCGCGTAGACAATATCGTCCTGGGTTCCGCTGCGGCCGGCTTTGCCTGCTCGCGGTTGTTTCTTGAGGGGTTGCAACTGTTCGTTCATGGGCACTCGAGTCGGGAGAACTGCGGCGAATAGACCGTGACTGTAATACGGCACAGTAGGTCGCTGGCAAGTATCGCGTAAAAAACAGCGCGATTGTACACAATGAATGGTGGCAACACGACTGTACGGCTGTTTGTGACCACGGCTGTATTGCAACGATCCGTCAGGTTTGAGTTTAGGCTTGATCGCAGAATCCGCAGCCAGAACACAAATCCCCCTGTGGGAGCGGGCTTGCTCGCGAAAGCGGTGTGTCAGGCGACATCTGCCTTGAATGACCCACCGCTTTCGCGAGCAAGCCCGCTCCCACAGGGTTCAGCGTTGCTACGGACATCTCCATCTGTATAAGGAACACCGCCGTCATGAACGACGCCACCTACACCCGCCTGCGCCCCCTCGCCGACACTTCGCCTTCGGCGATCGTTGCCGGTTTCATCGCGATGATGACCGGCTACACCAGTTCGCTGGTGCTGATGTTCCAGGCCGGGCAAGCGGCGGGCCTGAGCAGCGGGCAGATTTCCTCGTGGATCTGGGCGATCTCGATCGGCATGGCGGTGTGCTCGATCGGCTTGTCGCTGCGTTATCGCACACCGATCACGATTGCCTGGTCGACACCGGGTGCAGCCCTGTTGATCACCAGCCTCGGTGGCGTCAGTTATGGCGAGGCTATCGGTGCCTATATCACCTGCGCGGTGCTGGTGACGATTTGCGGGCTGACCGGCAGCTTCGAACGCCTGGTGAAAAAGATCCCCGCGTCGCTGGCGGCAGCGTTGCTGGCGGGGATTCTGTTCAAGATCGGCAGCGAAATCTTCGTCGCCGCGCAACACCGCACCGGGCTGGTGCTGGGGATGTTCTTCACTTATCTGCTGGTAAAACGTCTGTCACCGCGTTACGCCGTACTCGCCGCATTGCTGATCGGCACCGCACTGTCGGGCTTCATGGGTCTGCTGGATTTCAACGGTTTCCATCTGGAACTGGCGACGCCAGTCTGGACCACGCCGCACTTCTCGCTGGCCGCAACCATCAGCATCGGCATTCCGTTGTTCGTGGTGGCGATGACTTCGCAGAACATGCCCGGCATCGCCGTACTGCGCGCCGACGGCTACAACGTGCCCGCCTCGCCACTGATCACCAGCACCGGCATCGCCTCGCTGTTGCTGGCGCCATTCGGCTCCCACGGCATCAACCTCGCGGCGATCAGCGCAGCCATCTGCACCGGGCCGCACGCCCATGAAGATCGCAACAAACGCTACACCGCCGCGGTCTGGTGCGGGATTTTCTACGGGATTGCCGGGGTGTTCGGCGCCACATTGGCGGCGCTGTTTGCCGCGTTGCCGAAAGAACTGGTGCTGTCGATTGCCGCGCTGGCGCTGTTCGGCTCGATCATCAACGGCCTGAGCATTGCCATGACCGAAGTGAAGGAACGCGAGGCGGCGCTGATCACCTTTATGGTCACGGCGTCGGGGTTGACGCTGTTTTCCATCGGCTCGGCGTTCTGGGGGATTGTCGCGGGGGTTTTGACGTTACTGATTTTGAATTGGCGCAAAGCCCAGGCATAAAAAAACGGCGACCCTCAGGTCGCCGTTTTTTTCAGTATCACTTGGCCGCGTTGATCGGCTTTTCCGGATACCAGACGTCCAGCAGCGGGCTGACGGTCATGCCGGTCAGTTCGCTACGGTTTTTCAGCCAGGCTTCAACGGCAGCGCGCTGCTCTTCGTTGACCGAGCCACGCTTCTGCAGGCAAACCAGACCGAAGTCATCGCCGCCAACATAACCCAGACCGTTGGCTTCCATGGCTTCTTTGATGAATGCTTCGAGGAAAGCGTCAATGGCTTCTTCGGACAAGTCTTCTTTGAAGTCCAGGTTCAGTTCGAAACCCAGCTCTTGGAATTCATCAACGCACAGTTTTTTGCGCAGACGCTGGGAACGGTTAGTCGCCATTGGAACAATCCTCTTAAGTAATAACGGCCGGCACTTTACCAGTTTAAGCGGTCAATTGCCCGACTCTCTGGGCGCGGTGGTCGACCGCCTGTAAAAAAAATAACGAAATGGCCGCCTCGGGCAAGGCACAAGCTGTTACACCTTGGGGCATAATGCCGACACTTTCATGACCACTGAGGGCTTTTTCATCCATGCCCTCGTTATTTCTCCCCTCTTCTGCAGGGTTTTATTTCATATGATCAAATCGTTGCGTCCTCTGTTTCTTGCCGGCCTTCTTCTGCCCCTGGCCCTGCCGGTTGCCGCTGCCACTATCAATACCGCCCTCACCCCTAACGTCGAAAAAGCCCTCAAGGCCAGCAAGCTGCAGCCGACTGCGCTGTCGCTGGTGATGATTCCGCTCGACGGCCCGGGCAATCCGACCGTGTATAACGCCGACGTCTCGGTCAACCCGGCCTCGACCATGAAACTGGTCACCACCTACGCCTCGCTGGAAATGCTCGGCCCTAACCATCAGTGGAAAACCGAGTTCTACACCGACGGCGACCTCAGTGGCGGCATTCTCAACGGCAACCTGTACCTCAAGGGTGGCGGCGATCCGAAGCTGAACATGGAAAAACTCTGGCTGCTGATGCGCGACCTGCGCGCCAACGGCGTGACCCAGGTCACCGGCGATCTGATCCTCGACCGCAGCTTCTTCATCCAGCCGCAACTGCCCGAGTTCAACGACGACGGCAATGACGAGAACAAGCCGTTCCTGGTCAAACCCGACTCGCTGCTGGTCAACCTCAAGGCCCTGCGCTTCGTCGCGCGCAATGACGGGGGCCGGGTGCTGATCTCGGTGGAGCCGCCGATTGCCAGCGTGCGCATCGAAAACACGGTCAAGGCGCTCAACTCCAAGCAGTGCACCGGTGGCGTGCGCTACAACCCGGTGACCCAGCCTGATGGCAGCGTGACCGTGACCGTCGCCGGCCAGTTGGGCGATGGCTGCAGCTCGCAGACTTATCTGTCGCTGCTCGACCACGCGACCTACACCGCCGGTGCCGTGCGCGCGATCTGGAAAGAACTGGGCGGCAGCATTCAGGGCAAGGATCGCCTCGCCGCGACCCCGAGTGGCGCCAAGCTGCTGGCCCGCGCCTACTCGCCGGATCTGGCGGAAATCATCCGCGACATCAACAAATACAGTAACAACACCATGGCTCAGCAGCTGTTCCTGAGCCTCGGTCAGAAGTACCGCAACGAAGCCGACGGTGACGACGCCAAGGCCGCACAACGCGTAGTCCGCCAGTGGCTGGCGAAGAAAGGCATCACCGCGCCGCACCTGGTGATGGAGAACGGCTCCGGGCTGTCGCGCGCCGAACGCGTCAGCGCCCGCGAGATGGCCAACATGCTGCAAGCCGCCTGGCATAGCCCGTACGCCGCCGAGTACATCAGCTCTATGCCGATTGCCGGCACCGACGGCACCATGCGCAAACGCCTGAAGACCACCGCGATGCGCGGCGAGGCCCACGTCAAGACCGGCACCCTGAACACCGTGCGCGCCATCGCCGGCTTCAGCCGCGACGTCAACGGCAACACCTGGGCGGTGGTGGCGATCCTCAACGACAAGGCCCCGTTCGGCGCGTCGTCGGTGCTGGATCAGGTGCTGCTGGATCTGTACAAGCAGCCGCGCCTGCCGCAGACGGCTTCGGCCCTGTAAACCACCGTCGAACCTGTGGATGCAACTCTCTGTGGCGAGGGAGCTTGCTCCCGCTGGGCTGCGCAGCGGCCCCAATGATTTTGTGAGCGCTACGCACTCAAGCGGGAGCAAGCTCCATCGCCACAAAACAGGGTTCCAAAGGGGATTGGTGTAACGGCTCAGCTCATCTGCTCGACCCGATCACGCCCGCCTTGCTTCGCCGCATACACCCCCGAATCCGCGCGCAGCAGCAGCGCATCCGCGCCCTCCCCCGGGCGCCAGCTGGCGATGCCGAAACTGGCCGTCACCACCCCGACCACATCCACCGGCGCACTGCGCAGGCCTTGCCACAACTCCACCGCCAGCATGTACGCATGCTCACCGTCGATGTCCGGGCACAGCACCATGAACTCTTCACCACCGAGACGACAGAACACATCAGTCCGCCGTAAACGATGGCCGATGCGCTCGCACACCGCCTGCAGCACCCGATCACCGACGGCATGGCCGTACTGGTCGTTGATGCGTTTGAAGTGGTCGATGTCGAGCATGATCACCGACAGCTCACCGCCGCCGCGCTCGACCCGGGCCATTTCGGTAGTCAGGCGTTCCTGGAAGTAGCGGCGGTTGTGGATACCGGTCAGCGAGTCGGTGACCGATAGCGCCCGCAATTCCTCCTCCACCCGTTTCAAATCGGAAATGTCCGAGATGTAGCCGTGCCACAGCACGCCGCCGCCCGGCAGCTCTTCCGGCGTCGCCTCGCCGCGCACCCAGCGCAGGCCGCGCTCGGGCAACTGCACACGGTATTCCTCGCGCCATGGGCTGAGGCTGTCCGCCGAAGCACGGATCGAGCTGCGCACTCGCGAGACGTCTTGTGGATGGATGCGGGTGAAAATCGCCTCGGCATTGAGCAGCAACACGTCCGGCTCCAGCTCGTAGATCTCGCGGATGCCATCGCTGGCGTAGATCACGCTGAAGCGCCCGTCGAACTCCATCTTGAATTGGTAGATGCCGCCGGGCACGTGCGCGCTGAGCTTTTTCAGCAATACATCCCGCGCCGCCAGCGCCTCGTGCACGCGCTTGCGCTCGGTGATGTCGATGCAGATCGCCAGATGCCCGACCCACAAACCCTGCTCATCGAGCACCGGGGTGGCGAGCATGTTCACCGGCAGATAACTGCCGTCGCTGCGCACCAGCGTCCACTCGCGAGCCTCGTGACCGCCGACCTCGCCGCCCTCGACCAACATCGCGTGGCAGGTCGGAATGCTCTTGCCGTAACGCGCACTCAACTCCGCCGAACGCGCCGCCAGCTCTCGCGGCAGATGCAGGTTTTCCAGGGTCATGTGCCCGACCACATCGGCGCTGCTGTAGCCGAGCATCTGTTCGGCGCCGGGGTTGAAGGTGTTGATCACCCCGCGCAGGTCGGTGGCGATGATTGCCACCTGGGTCGCGGCATTCAGTACCCCGCGCAACTGACCGTGGGTGCCGCGCAATTCCTGCTCGCGGGCGTGCAGTTCCTGGGTGCGCAGTTCGACCATGCGCAAGGCGCGCTGGCGTTGACTGACCAGCACGTAAAGCAGTGCGCTGAGCAACAGACTCAGCAGCGCCCCCAGCACCACCAGGCTGCTGATTGACGAATGGTTGGCCTGCAGAAACGCTTCGCTGGGCTGCATATCCACTTGATAGTCATGGTCGGCCATGCGCAACAGACGTGTGGCGGACAGATCACTGGCCCCAGCCTGGTTGGCGGACTCGTAGAGCACTTCATGCTGTTCATCGGTGGACAGGTCGAGAATGCGTACATTGAGGAAATCCTGGTGCTCCTCCGGCAGTCCGTCGGCCAGCAACTGCTGCATGCTGATCACCGCCATCACATAGCCTTGCGGCGGCCCTTTCGGCGCCCCTTCACGAGTGACCGGCGCCAGCAGCAAGACGCCCCGGGCATACGCCGGATCAATCCCCACCAGATGCAATGGTTGCGACACCACCATGTGCCCGGTGCGGTCGGCGCGTTCCAGCGTCGCCCGGCGCAGCGGCTGCGCCAGCAAGTCGTAACCCAGCGGTGTGGGCAAGCGGCTGAGGCTCTGGGTGTAGATCACCGGTACGTATTCGGGGCGATCAGCGGCGGTCTGCAACTGATCGTCAGCGTTCAGTTCACGAAAGGTAAAAGTGCTGAAGCCTTCGTTACGCACGGCCTGTTCGACCGCCGGGCGTTCGGCACGGCTGACTCGCGGCGCATAGGAATAGGCCTGGGTGCGTAATAGAAGCGGTTTGGCATAGCCGTCGAATTCATTACGTGAGACCGAATCGGAGTTGGCGAAGAAACGGCGCAGGCCGTCGAGACGCTGTTCCTGATCCTGGAAACGCTCTTCGATACGGCTGTAACGCTCATTGGCCAGCAACTGGAAGCGTTGGCGCAGTTGATGGTGAAACTGATTGAGGGTGGCCCAGGCGAGCAGCCCCGTGAGAATCCCGCCGGCGAGCAATACCAGCAGCGCGACCAGCCAGGCCGAGACGTCTTCGCTGATAAAACCCAGAATCTTTGGGCGCACGGGGTGCAACGACATAGGGGCAACTCACGACGCCATTGTTTCGGGGGGAAAACCCCATTGGCCATGAGTTGAGTTATAGCTATTAGCCATTAATTTGGCTAGCGCTGATCGGATCCAAGAGCCTTTAAAAATCAAGGCTCTGTGGATCCAACCCGCCCAAGCGTCAACGAGCCGTGATTTTCCAGGCGCGGTGGATCTTGGTGTTACGCGCAAAATCCGGATCGATGGTCTGCGCGCTGATTTCCTCGACCGCGTAACGTTCGGCCAGGTTCTCCTCCAGCTGGAACTTGCGGAAGTTGTTGGAGAAATACAGCACGCCACCCGGCGCCAGACGTGCCATGGCCAGGTCGATCAACTGCACCTGATCACGCTGCACGTCGAAGATGCCTTCCATGCGCTTGGAGTTGGAGAAGGTCGGCGGGTCGATGAAGATCAGGTCGTACTCGTCGCGGCTGCTTTCCAGCCACGCCATCACGTCGCCCTGCTCCAGACGGTTCTTGTCGGAGAAGCCGTTCAGCGACAGGTTGCGCCGCGCCCAGTCGAGGTAAGTCTTCGACAGGTCGACGCTGGTGGTGCTGCGGGCACCGCCCTTGGCCGCATGCACACTGGCGGTCGCGGTGTAGCAGAACAGATTGAGGAAGCGCTTGCCGGCGGCCTCTTTCTGAATGCGCATACGCATTGGCCGGTGATCGAGGAACAGCCCGGTGTCGAGGTAGTCGGTGAGGTTCACCAGCAGCTTGACGCCACCTTCGCTGACCTCATTGAACTTGCCTTGCGCCGCCTGACGCTCGTATTGCTTGGTGCCGCTCTGACGCTCGCGGCGTTTGACCACCACGCGGCTCTTGTCGACGTTCAGCGCCTGCGGGATCGCCGCCAAGGCGTCGAACATGCGCGCCGAGGCCTTTTCCGGATCGATCGACTTCGGCGCGGCGTATTCCTGCACGTGCACCCAGTCGTGGTACAGGTCGATGGCCATGGCGTATTCCGGCATGTCGGCATCGTAGACGCGGTAGCAGTCGATGCCTTCGCGCTTGACCCACTTGCTCATCGCCTTGAGATTTTTCTGCAGGCGGTTGGCAAACATCTGCCCGCCTTCGCTCAGGCGCGGCTGCTCGACCACCGGCGCCGGGGCTGGCGTCGGTTTGATCGGGTTGCCGTTCTTGTTGAACTTGCGCTCTTGCGGCTCGTTCGGGGTCTGATCGTAGGCTGCTTGCTCGCGCTCGGCCTGACGCTGTTCCGGAGTCCGCCGCTCGCCGGTGACGAACTGGTCCGGCAGCACCTTGATCAACAACAGCTTGCACGGCAGCGCGCCGTTCCAGAACGAATACTGTTTGTGGCTGCGAATGCCCATGCGCTTGCCCAGATCCGGGGCGCCGGTGAATACCGCCGCTTCCCAGTTCAGGCAGGCCTGACGCAGGCGCTCGCCAAGGTTCTGATAGAGGTAAAGCAGGCTGGCTTCGTCACCCAGACGCTCACCGTACGGCGGGTTGCAGATCACCAGACCTTTCTGGTTCTGGTCCGGACGCGGCTCGAAGGTCGCGACTTCGCCCTGATAGATCTTGATCCACTCGCTCAGACCGGCGCGTTCGACGTTATTGCGGCCCGGCTGAATCAGCCGCGGGTCGGCTTCGTAACCGCGAATCCACAGCGGCGGCTTGGCCAGACCGGCAGCGGCGCGTTCGACCGCTTCTTCATGGAGTTTTTTCCACAGCGCCGGAACGTGGCCGAGCCATGCGGTAAAGCCCCACTGCTCGCGGCGCAGGTTCGGCGCCATGTCGGCGGCGATCATCCCGGCTTCGACGAGGAACGTACCGACACCGCACATCGGGTCAGCCAGCGCGCCGCCTTCGGCCGCAATGCGCGGCCAGCCGGAACGGATCAGGATCGCTGCCGCGAGGTTTTCCTTCAGCGGCGCCGCGCCCTGCTGCAGGCGGTAACCGCGCTGATGCAGGCTGTGGCCGGAAAGGTCGAGGGACAGGATCGCTTCGCCGCGATCCAGGCGCAGGTGAATGCGCAGATCCGGGTTGAGCTTGTCGATCGACGGACGGTCTCCTTGCGGGGTACGGAGTTTGTCGACGATGGCGTCTTTGACTTTCAGCGCACCGAAGTGGGTGTTGTCGATGCCCGAGCCGTGGCCGCTGAATTCGACGGCCAGAGTGCCGTCGGCGAGCATGTGATCCTGCCACTCGACGTCAAGCACGCCGTGGTACAGGTCTTCAGCGTCTTTCATCGGGAAGCGCTTGAGCACCAGCAACACCCGGTTGGCCAGACGCGACCACAGGCACAGGCGATAAGCGGTTTCCATGGTCGCCATGCCACGCACGGCGGAGGTGTGCTCGCGGGCGTCTTCAAGGCCAAGCCCGACGGCTTCCTCGATGAGCAGGCCTTCAAGGCCTTTGGGGCAAGTGAGGAAGAGTTCGAAACGGTCGGACATGGTATTTCCAGAGCCTTTGGCTAGTGAACCGGCAACGCATTGCCGATCCGGTTTTCAATCAGGCGCTTTTCTAAAAGAGCGCCCGCGTGGCACGAAGGTGTGCCGTTCCATCCCCGCTGCTCGGGTTAAAAGAGCTTAGATGCAAGGACAGGTATTAAAGTTGATGAAACAAAATGACTCAAAGCAACCCTTCGTCGAATATTACCCCAGCGTAAACGTGGGTCATTCTCACTAAAGGATTAACCCCATCATCCAGTGCGGGGCCGATCATACCGGGGTTTGCTGAAAAAACGTTCATGAAACCCGTCGTTACTTATGGCTGTAGCACTATTTTCGTTACGTCCTTATGACAAAACGATCATTCCCTCGGTGTGACTCATTGGTTAGAACTGACCACAGGTTGACGTCGCAACGGCGTCAACACCTTGGCTCGCCACGCCGGCAGCGAGCCGCCCAACGGCAGAGTTTTTTTCTGCCAGACCTCGGTTGAGGTCAACGCGACGAAAACAGTCAACAAGTGAGGGAAACACCCTATGAGAAGACTTAAGCGTGATCCGTTGGAAAGAGCATTTTTGCGCGGATATCAATATGGCGTTGGTGGCAAATCCCGCGAGCTTTGCCCATTTACTCTACCGTCGGTACGCCAAGCCTGGATCAACGGCTGGCGAGAAGGACGCGGCGACAACTGGGACGGTATGACCGGCACTGCGGGAATCCACAGACTCAACGAACTTCACGCCGTCGGCTGACACAGGGCACTTATTGCAACACGACAATCTGAATTTTTAGCGACTTACCATGCACGTCCTTCCCGGACGGCGGGCTACGGCCCAGGGGCTCCTTCGAGGAGCCCTTTTTTATGCCTGACACACTATTTATTTGTGCAGGAACACAAAACCTGTGGGAGCGAGCCTGCTCGCGAAAGCGACGTGTCATTCAGTGAAGTGTTAGCTGAACGGACGCCTTCGCGAGCAGGCTCGCTCCCACAATGGGATCAGCGTAAGGCAGCGATCGCGTCTACCGATTCGCGAATCAGCGCCGGGCCCTTATAGATGAAGCCCGAGTAAATCTGCACCAGGCTCGCCCCCGCCGTGATCTTCTGCGCCGCATGCTTGCCTTCGGTGATGCCACCGGCCGCAATGATCGGCAACCGACCACCCAGCTCCGCCGCCAACACCTTCACGGTATGCGTGCTCTTGTCACGCACCGGGGCGCCGGACAGACCACCGGCCTCGTCACCGTGCTCCATGCCTTCGACGCCAACGCGACTCAGGGTGGTGTTGGTGGCAATCACTGCGTCCATCCCGCTTTCGATCAGCGCCTGAGCCACCTGCGCCGTTTCTTCGTCGGTCATGTCCGGAGCGATCTTGATCGCCAGCGGTACGTGCTTGCCGTGACGCAGGGCCAGTTCGGCGCGGCGCGTGGCCAGATCCGCCAGCAACTGCTTGAGCGAATCACCGAACTGCAGACTGCGCAGGCCCGGGGTGTTCGGCGAGCTGACGTTGACCGTGACATAGCTGGCGTGGGCATACACCTTGTCCAGGCAAATCAGATAGTCGTCCACCGCGCGCTCGACCGGAGTGTCGAAGTTCTTGCCGATGTTGATCCCCAGCACGCCCTTGTATTTGGCCGCCGCGACCCGCGCCAGCAGGTTATCCACACCGAGGTTGTTGAAGCCCATGCGATTGATGATCGCCTCGGCTTCCGGCAGACGGAAGATCCGTGGTTTCGGGTTGCCCGGCTGCGGACGCGGGGTCACGGTGCCGACTTCGACGAAACCGAAACCCAGTTGCGAGAAACCGTCGATGGCCGCGCCGTTCTTGTCGAGACCGGCCGCCAGACCCACCGGGTTCGGGAAGTCCAGGCCCATGACCGTCACCGGCACGTTCGCCGGTTTCTTGCACAGCATGCCGTTGAGGCCCAAACGCCCACCCGCGCCGATCAGATCCAGCGACAGATCGTGGGAGGTTTCCGGGGAAAGTTTGAACAACAGCTGACGGGCCAGGGTGTACATGGGCGGCGATGACTCGGGCGGCGAAAAGAGGCGGCGATTATAGCCGGGCAACGTCCCCCGGCGCGAGGCACACAGGTAAATCAGCCTGACTGGCATATGCCTTGCACTTTCAGGGTATCAGCCCACAGGCCAATGGCGGCGTGCGGGCACGGACAATGGCGTCGTTCGCAGGTTTTGCCTTAGCAAAGCCTGGGACGGCGTTTTTTTTGAGGGTGGCTTTATATGAGTGATTCATCCGTCGGGCCGCTGGCCTGGGTCAACGGCAGTGATGCTCCGGAAAAAAGCGTGATCAACCTCGGCTTCATGGCCCTGAGCGATTGCGCCTCGGTGGTCGTCGCCGCAACACAGGGCTTCGCCCAGCCCTACGGTCTGACGATCAACCTCAAGCGCCAGGCGTCCTGGGCGACCTTGCGCGACAAACTGGTCAGCGGTGAACTGGATGTCGCCCACAGCCTGTACGGGCTGATTTACGCGGTGCACCTGGGCATCGGTGGCGTGGCGCCGAGCGACATGGCGGTGCTGATGGGCCTGAACCAGAACGGCCAGAGCCTCAACCTGTCTCACGGTTTGCAGCAACTGGGCGTGACCAGTCCTGAAGCACTCGATCGGCAGGCGCACCAAACCCGCGCAAAACTGACCTTCGCCCAGACCTTTCCCACCGGCACCCATGCGATGTGGCTGTATTACTGGCTGGCGAGTCAGGGCATTCATCCATTGCAGGACGTTGACAGCGTAGTGGTACCGCCGCCGCAAATGGTCGCTCACCTGCAAGCCGGGCGCATCGATGGCTTCTGCGTCGGTGAGCCGTGGGCGGCCAGCGCCGTGCAACAGGATCTGGGGTTCACCCTCGCTACCAGCCAGAGCATCTGGCCTGACCACCCGGAAAAAGTCCTTGGCTGCACCCGCGCGTTCGTCGAGCAATACCCCAACACCGCCCGGGCGCTGGTGATGGCGATCCTCGAGGCCAGCCGCTTCATCGAGCAAAACCCGGAAAACCGCCGCAGCACCGCGCAGCTGCTGAGCGCCCCGGAATACCTCGACGCCCCGCTGTCCTGCATCGAACCGCGTTTTCTCGGTGATTACGCCGATGGCCTCGGCAATCGCTGGCAGGACCCGCACGCCTTGCGCTTTCACGGCAACGGCGAGGTGAATCTGCCGTACCTGTCCGACGGCATGTGGTTCATGACCCAATTCCGCCGTTGGGGCCTGTTACGCGAGGATCCCGACTACCTCGCGGTGGCCCGCCAGGTTCAGCAACTGGACATTTACCGCGAAGCAGCCACCGCCGTCGGGGTCGCCGCGTGGGGCAAGGAGATGCGCAGCAGCCAGTTGCTTGATGGCAAAGTCTGGGACGGCAGCGATCCGGCTGGTTACGCCCGCAGTTTCAAGCTGCACGCCCTGAGCGACAGCACTGCCCTTCTCGCCCGCCGCTGACAGGAGACCGCCAACATGCTGCGCATTCTGCTGATCAACGACACCGCGAAAAAAGTCGGGCGCCTGAAGGCCGCGCTGACCGAGGCCGGTTTCGAGGTCATCGATGAGTCCGGTCTGACCATCGACCTGCCGGCCCGCGTCGAAACAGTGCGCCCGGACGTGATCCTGATCGATACCGAGTCGCCGAGCCGCGATGTCATGGAGCAAGTAGTGCTGGTCAGCCGCGACCAGCCCCGGCCGATCGTGATGTTCACCGACGAACATGACCCGGGGGTGATGCGTCAGGCGATCAAGTCCGGGGTCAGTGCCTACATCGTCGAGGGCATTCACGCCCAGCGCCTGCAGCCGATTCTCGATGTGGCCATGGCGCGCTTCGAAAGCGATCAGGCCTTGCGCGCGCAACTGCTGGCCCGCGACCAGCAACTGGCGGAGCGCAAACGCATTGAACTGGCCAAAGGGCTGCTGATGAAAATGAAGGACTGCAACGAGGAAGAGGCCTACACCCTGATGCGCCGCCAGGCCATGAGTCGCCAGCAGAAGCTGATTCAGGTGGCGGAGCAGATCATTGCCATGAGTGAGTTGCTTGGCTGAATTCTATCAGAGCCCGTAAGCCCTCTTCGCGAGCAGGCTCGCTCCCACATTGGAAATGCATTCCCCTGTGGGAGCGAGCCTGCTCGCGAATCGCCGCCCCCACCCCCCGTCAAGGACTGTTGGCACAAATCTGGCTAAGTATTCCGCACAGGTAACCAACGGCGGTTGCCCCACCCACGACAAAGACGTCGCTCACCCCGCTCGCCCACATCGGCGAACCAGGTAGCGGCGTTTTTGCGTTTTGGCCCCACAGCCCGGGGCCGGTGGTGCGGCCGTGGCGGCGCGCCACCTGCTGTGACTCCTTTCGAGACTCTTTTCAGCTGAGGTGCGCGATGAATTCAAGCTTCTGGAAATCCGGCCACACCCCGACCCTGTTCGCAGCGTTCCTGTATTTCGACCTGAGCTTCATGGTCTGGTACCTGCTCGGTCCGTTGGCGGTGCAGATCGCCGCCGACCTGCACCTGACCACGCAACAACGTGGTCTGGTGGTGGCGACACCGATTCTCGCCGGCGCGGTGCTGCGCTTTGTGATGGGCATGCTGGCCGATCGTCTGTCGCCGAAAACCGCTGGCCTGATCGGTCAGGTGATCGTGATCTGCGCGCTGTTCGGCGCGTGGAAACTCGGCATCCACAGTTATGAACAGGCGCTGATTCTGGGACTGTTCCTCGGCATGGCCGGTGCTTCGTTTGCTGTGGCCCTGCCGCTGGCCTCGCAGTGGTATCCGCCGCAGCATCAGGGCAAGGCCATGGGTATCGCCGGCGCCGGTAACTCCGGCACCGTGTTTGCCGCACTGATTGCCCCGGTACTGGCTGCGGCGTTCGGCTGGAGCAACGTGTTCGGTTTCGCCCTGATTCCGTTGATCCTGACGCTGGTGCTGTTCGCCTGGCTGGCAAAAAACGCCCCGCAGCGGCCCAAGGCCAAAGCCATGGCCGACTACTTCAAAGCCCTTGGCGATCGCGACAGTTGGTGGTTCATGTTTTTCTACAGCGTCACCTTCGGCGGCTTTATCGGTCTGGCCAGCGCCCTGCCCGGCTACTTCAACGACCAATACGGCCTGAGCCCGGTGACCGCCGGTTACTACACCGCTGCCTGTGTGTTCGGTGGCAGCCTGATGCGTCCGCTCGGTGGTGCGTTGGCTGATCGCTTCGGTGGCATCCGCACCTTGTTGGCGATGTACACCGTGGCGGCAATCTGCATCGCCGCTGTCGGTTTCAACCTGCCCAGCTCCTACGCCGCACTGGCGCTGTTCGTCTGCACCATGCTCGGTCTCGGTGCCGGCAACGGCGCGGTGTTCCAGTTGGTGCCGCAACGTTTTCGCCTGGAGATCGGGGTGATGACCGGGCTGATCGGCATGGCCGGCGGCATCGGCGGTTTTGCCCTGGCGGCCGGCATGGGCGCGATCAAGCAAAGCACCGGCAGCTATCAACTGGCGCTGTGGTTGTTCGCCAGCCTCGGCGTGTTGGCGTGGTTCGGTCTGCACGGGGTCAAACGTCGCTGGAGAACCACCTGGGGTTCGGCCGCAGTGACCGCTGCGCGGGTCTGAAGCCTCCATGCCCCTGCAACTGAGCTTTGCCCAGGCCAGCGCCACCGGCCCGCGCGCGGAAAATCAGGACGCAATGCGCCTGGTGACGCCCGCCCCGGCGCTGGCCGCCAGCAAAGGCTATCTGGTCGCCATCGCCGACGGTGTCAGCCAATGCGCCGACGGCGGCCTGGCCGCACGCTCGACCCTGCAAGCACTGGCGCTGGACTACTACGCCACGCCGCAAACCTGGAGCGTGGCCCAGGCGCTGGATCGCCTGCTGCTCGCGCAAAATCGCTGGTTACAGGCCAATGGCGGCGGGCAACCGTTGCTGACCACGGTCAGCGCGCTGGTCCTGCGCGGTCGGCGTTTCACCCTGGCCCACGTCGGCGATTGCCGGGTCTATCGCTGGCAGGCTGACGCTTTGCAGCGGATTTCGCAGGACCATGTCTGGGAGCAGCCGGGCATGCAGCACGTGCTCAAACGCGCGCTGGGACTGGATCAACATCTGGTGCTGGATTTTCTCGACGGTGACTTACGCGAGGGCGAATGTTTCGTGCTGCTCAGCGATGGCGTGTGGTCGTCGCTGGGCGATACCGCAATCGCGGCGATTCTGCGCGATCAACCGGATCTCGACAGCGCCGTACGCACGCTGGTCAACGCCGCGCATCTGGCCGGCAGTCAGGATAATGCCAGTGCGCTGCTGGTGCGGGTCGATGCGCTCGGCGAAGCGAACATCGGCGATGCGCTGATTCACTTACAGCAATGGCCGCTACCGCCAGCGCTGAAAACCGGGCAGATGTTCGAAGGCTGGCAGGTGCAGGGCGTTGTCGCTCAGAGCCAGCAATCGCTACTGTATCGAGTGCTGGATGGCCAAGGTCGGGGCTGGTTGTTGAAAACATTGCCGGCGCGGCTGGCCGATGATCCCCAGGCCGGGCAAGCCTTGCTGTCGGAAGAATGGTTCCTCAAGCGTGTCGCCGGGCGGCATTTTCCTGAAGTCCACAGCGGCACTCAGCGTCAGCATTTGTACTACGTGATGCGCGAATATTCCGGGATGACGTTGGCGCAGCTGTTTCAACACCACCCTGCATTGCCGCTGGCGCAGTGGCAGGACATTGCCGAGCGCTTGCTGCGGGCGGTAGGCCTGCTGCATCGGCGGCAGATTCTGCACCGCGACATCAAGCCGGAAAACCTGCATCTGGGTGACGATGGCGAGTTGCGCCTGCTGGACTTTGGTCTGGCGTACTGCCCCGGTCTATCCGAAGACACCCCGTCAACGCTGCCGGGAACGCCCAGCTTCATCGCCCCGGAAGCCTTTCGCGGCGAGCCACCGAGTGCGCAACAGGATCTGTACGCGGTGGGCGTGACCCTGTTTTTCCTGCTGACCGGGCATTTTCCCTATGGCGAGGTCGAAGCGTTCCAGCGGCCGCGATTTGGCCTGCCGGTGAGTGCAGGTCGCTACCGCCCGGACGTGCCGGAATGGATTGCGCAGAGTCTGGAGCGTGGCGTGGCTGCCGATCCGCAACAGCGCTTTGAAACGGCTGAGGAATGGTTGCTGGTGCTGGAACAAGGTGAGCGGCGCAGTTTGAGTGCGCGACCCAGGCCTTTGCTGGAGCGTGAGCCGTTGAAGGTCTGGCGGACGGTAGCATTGCTGGCCTTGCTGGGGAATCTGGTGCTGCTGGTGGTGTTGTTTAACCGCTGATACCGCGTCGCGCCCTTCGCGAGCAAGCCCGCTCCCACAGGGGATTTGTGAACGACACCGATCACTGTGGGAGCGAGCCTGCTCGCGAAGAGGCCAGCCCAATCACAACAATTCTGTCTGCCTGAATGCCCCGCGAACGAGCAACCCGCGTCGATTCGGTGCAAAAAATCCCCGTCTATAAACGCTTGCGCCTAATAAACACGCCATTCTCCCACTTGGCACAACCACTGCATTACCCGTTTCACCATACATAAAGCCCAGCCTTCAACGACGAAGGCTGCGCTTCCCGAGAGAACGGGACCAGGACAAAGGCGTCCTCGCTAGGCAACTAGCGGGACGCCTTTTTTGTTTGCGCAACATTTGTCGAGCACGGCCTGACTGCCCACAAGAGGCCAGCCACCGCTCCCCGGAGAACCTGATGAAAAAACTCAAACTGGTGATGATCGGCAATGGCATGGCTGGGGTTCGCACCCTGGAAGAACTGCTCAAGTTGAGCAACGAGCTGTACGACATCACGGTCTTCGGTGCCGAACCGCACACCAACTACAACCGCATCCTGCTGTCGCCGGTGCTGGCCGGTGAGCAGACCTTCGAAGAGATCGTGCTCAACGACCTCGACTGGTACCTGGAAAACCACATCAAATTGCTGCTTAACCGCAAGGTGGTGCAGATCGACCGGGTTAAACGCCGGGTGATCGCCGAGGACGGCACCGAGGCTGAGTATGATCGCCTGCTGATCGCCACCGGCTCGACGCCGTTCATCCTGCCGATTCCGGGCAATGACTTGCAGGGTGTGATCGGCTACCGCGACATCGCCGACACCCAGGCGATGATCGACACCGCCAAAACCCACAAACACGCGGTGGTCATCGGCGGCGGCCTGCTCGGCCTCGAAGCCGCCAACGGCCTGATGCTGCGCGGCATGCACGTCACCGTGGTGCACATCGGCGAATGGCTGCTGGAGCGACAACTGGACAAGACCAGCGGCCAACTGCTGCAAACGGCGCTCGAAGCCCGTGGCCTGCACTTTCGTTTGTGCGAGCAGACCCAGGCCCTGCACGACGCAGGCAACGGCCGGGTCGGCTCGGTACAGTTCAAGAACGGCGAGATCATCCCCGCCGATCTGGTGGTGATGGCCGCCGGTATTCGCCCCAACACCGAACTGGCGGAACGCGCCGGCATCCCCTGCAATCGCGGGATTCTGGTCAACGACACCCTGCAGACCTACGATCCGCGCATCTATGCCATCGGCGAGTGCGCCAGTCATCGCGGCATCGCCTATGGCCTGGTGGCACCGCTGTTCGAACAGGCCAAAGTCTGCGCGAACCACCTCGCACAACTGGGTTTCGCCCGCTATCAGGGCTCGGTGACCTCGACCAAATTGAAAGTCACCGGCATCGACCTGTTTTCCGCCGGTGATTTCATGGGCGGCGAAGGCACCGAAACCATCACCCTCTCCGACCCGATCGGCGGCGTGTACAAAAAACTGGTGATCAAGGATGACGTGCTGGTCGGCGCCTGTCTGTACGGCGATACGGCAGATGGCGGTTGGTATTTCCGACAGATTCGTGAGAATCACGCCATCGGCGAGATCCGCGATCACCTGATGTTTGGTGAAAATTCTATCGGCGACGTAGGACATCAGGGCCAGGACAAAGCCATGAGCATGGCCGACACTGCCGAAGTCTGCGGCTGCAACGGCGTGTGCAAAGGCACCATCGTCAAGGCGATTCAGGAACACGGCCTGTTCAGCGTCGATGACGTGAAGAAGCACACCAAGGCTGCCAGTTCCTGCGGCTCCTGCGCCGGGCTGGTCGAGCAGATCCTGATCAACACCGTCGGCGGCGCGGCGGACGTCAAACCGAAAAGCGAAAAAGCCATCTGCGGTTGCAGCGACCTCAACCACGGGCAGATCCGCCAGGCGATCCGCGAACAGCATCTGCTGACCATCGCCGACACCATGAGCTACCTCAACTGGCGCACCCCGAACGGCTGTGCCACCTGCCGGCCGGCGCTGAACTACTACCTGATTTCCACCTGGCCCGGCGAAGCCAGGGACGATCCGCAATCGCGCCTGATCAACGAACGCGCCCACGCCAACATTCAGAAGGACGGCACCTATTCGGTGGTGCCACGGATGTGGGGCGGCGTGACCAACCCTTCGGAACTGCGGCGCATCGCCGACGTGGCCGACAAATACAACGTACCGATGGTCAAGGTCACCGGCGGTCAGCGCATCGATCTGCTGGGGATCAAGAAGCAGGACTTGCCGGGCGTCTGGAAAGACCTCGACATGCCCTCCGGCCACGCCTACGGCAAATCCATTCGCACCGTGAAAACCTGCGTCGGCAGCGAGTTCTGCCGCTTCGGCACGCAGAACTCGACACAACTGGGCATTGAGCTTGAGCACGACCTGTTCAACATGTGGTCGCCGCACAAAGTGAAACTCGCTGTCTCCGGATGCCCACGCAACTGCTCGGAAGCGGGGATCAAGGACGTAGGAATCATCGGTGTCGACTCCGGCTGGGAGATGTACATCGGCGGCAACGGCGGGATCAAGACCGAAGTCGCCGAGTTCTTCGTCAAGCTGAAAACCGCCGAGGAAGTTCGTGAATACAACGGCGCGTTCCTGCAGCTGTATCGCGAAGAAGCCTTTTACCTCGAACGCACCGTGCACTACCTGCAACGGGTCGGCATGGAGCACATCAAGCAGGCCGTGCTTGAAGATCCGGAGCGGCGCAAGGCCCTGAACGAGCGTCTGCAGTTCTCCCTGTCGTTCGAACAGGACCCGTGGAAAGAGCGTCTGGCGCAGCCGCAACTGAAGAAAGAATTCGAGGTGATCCCCGTGAAAAACCTGGAGGTGCCGGCATGAATTGGCTCGATATCTGTGCCCTGGAAGAGATCAATGCCCTCGGTTCGCGGATCATTGCCGGGCCGAAAGGTGACATCGCGATTTTTCGTACAAGCGACGACGAAGTTTTCGCCCTCGACGATCGCTGCCCGCACAAGGGCGGGCCGTTGTCACAGGGTTTGATCTACGGCAAACGTGTGGCCTGCCCGCTGCACAACTGGCAGATCGACCTGCAAACCGGCGAGGCTCAGGCCCCGGACATCGGCTGCGCGCACCATCATCCGGCCCGAGTCGAAAACGGCCGCGTGCAGCTGGCACTGCGGGATGCGGTCTGATGAACCGCCAGACGACCGCCTCGACCTGCTGTTATTGCGGCGTCGGCTGCGGCGTGCTGATCGAGCATGACGGCGAGCGCATTCTCGGCGTCAGCGGCGATCCGGCGCACCCGGCCAACTTCGGCAAATTGTGCAGCAAAGGCTCGACCCTGCACCTGACGGGCGACCTGGCCGCCCGGGCGCTGTACCCGGAGCTGCGTCTGGGCAAAAGCCTGGCCCGCAGCCGTTGCGACTGGAATACGGCGCTGGATCACGCGACCCAGGTCTTTGTCGAGACCATCGCCGAACACGGCCCGGACAGCGTGGCGTTTTACATCTCCGGACAGTTGCTGACCGAGGACTATTACGCCTTCAACAAATTGGCGCGAGCGCTGGTCGGGACCAACAACATCGACAGCAATTCCCGACTGTGCATGTCGTCAGCGGTGGTCGGTTACAAGCGCAGCCTCGGCGCCGATGCGCCGCCGTGCAGCTATGAAGATCTGGAGCTCAGCGATTGCGTGATGATCGCCGGCAGTAACATGGCCTACGCCCACCCGGTTCTTTTCCGACGCCTTGAAGAGGCAAAATCGCGCCGACCGCAGATGAAGGTCATCGTCATCGATCCCCGACGCACCGACACCTGTGAGTTGGCGGACCTGCATCTGGCGATTTTGCCCGGCACCGATGTCGCTCTGTTCCATGGGATTTTGCATCTGCTGCTGTGGGAAGACTGGATCGACCGCGACTTCATCAAGGCGCACACCGACGGTTTGCCTGAACTGAAAAATCAGGTGCGCGATTACACCCCGCAAATGGTCGCGCAACTGTGCGGGATCAGTGTCGAGCAATTGCAGCAGTGCGCGGAATGGGTGGGCACCGCGCCGAGTTTCCTGTCGCTGTGGTGCATGGGCCTGAATCAGTCCACCGCTGGCAGCGCGAAAAACAGCGCGCTGATCAATCTGCACCTGGCCACCGGGCAAATCGGCCGTCCAGGCGCGGGACCTTTCTCACTGACCGGTCAGCCGAATGCCATGGGTGGACGGGAAACCGGCAGTCTGTCCAATTTGCTGCCCGGTCACCGGGAGGCAGCCAACCCCGAGCACCGCGCCGAAGTGGCAGCCTATTGGGGGGTCGATCAACTGCCTGAAAGCAGCGGCCTGAGCGCCATCGAGCTGTTCGAACGGATGCGCAGCGGCCAGATCAAGGCGCTATGGATTGCCTGCACCAACCCCGCGCAGTCCATGCCAGATCAACACGCGGTTCGCGAAGCACTGCAAGCTTGCCCGTTCGTGGTGTTGCAGGAAGCCTTCCGCACCACCGAAACCGCCGCCTTCGCCGACCTGTTGTTACCCGCTGCCAGTTGGGGCGAAAAGGAAGGTTCGGTGACCAACTCCGAACGGCGCATTTCACACGTGCGCCAGGCCATTCTCCCACCCGGTGAAGCGCGGCCGGACTGGGCGATCACCGTGGATTTCGCACAACGGCTGGAGCAACGTCTGCGTCCGCAACAACCAAGCCTGTTTGCTTTCGAGCATCCGGCGCAGTTGTTCGACGAATACAAGCAACTGACCCGTGGACGCGATCTGGACCTGTCGGGCATCAGCCATCAATTGATCGATGAACTGGGACCGCAGCAGTGGCCCTTCCCCACCGGCGCCCGACAAGGCACCGCGCGTTTGTATGGCGACGGGATTTTTCCCACGGCCAACGGTCGTGCGCAGTTTGTTGCCGATCCTTATCGTGCGGCCAAAGAACAACGCGATGCACGGTTTCCGCTGACCCTGATCACCGGGCGTCTGCGCGATCAATGGCACGGCATGAGCCGCACCGGCACCGCAGCGCAATTGTTCGGGCATGTCAGCGAAGCGCTGTTGAGCCTGCATCCGGACGAAATGCGCCGTCATCGTTTGCAGCCGGGAGATCTGGTCAATCTGAAGAGTCGACGCGGTGCGGTGATTGTGGCTGTCGGCAGCGACGACGGCGTGCGTCCGGGTCAGGCTTTTTTGCCGATGCACTGGGGCGAGCGCTTTCTCAAGGGCGGAGTAAACAGCCTGACCCTAACGGCCTTCGACTCGCTGTCGAAGCAGCCCGAACTCAAGCACAGCGGCGTGCGTCTGGAACCGGTGAATCTGCCATGGCAGCTCTTCGCACTCATCGAGGGCGATGTTCAACGGCATTTCGAGACACTACGCCCCCTGTGTGAGGCGTTTTCCTACGTCAGCCTCAGCCTTGCCGGACGTGAACGGCCCGCGCTGCTGATACGCGCTGCCAACGCCACGGCGCCGGCGCCGCAACTGCTGCGCGATATCGATCAGTGTCTGGCGCTGCTCGACGGGCCGGTACTGGCCTACGACGACCCCCGTCGCGCCATCGGCAAACGGGTACGCATCGAAAACGGCCGCATCACCGCGATCCGCCTGGCCGGCGAAACCCTGGCCCGGCATTGGCTGCAGGGGCTATGGCTGGAGGGCCGCGCCGATGAACAACTGCGACGCTGGCTGCTGGCGCCGATGAGTGCGCCGCCGGGCAGTGCCGGTTTGCAGGCCAATCCGGGAAAAACCCTGTGCAACTGCCAAAACGTCAGCCACAGCGCGGTGTGTGCCGGGATTCGCCAGGGTCTCGATCTGCTAGGCCTCAAACAACAACTGGGATGCGGCACGCAATGCGGTTCGTGCGTCCCGGAAATCAAACGATTGCTGGCGGCCGATCTGCAGCCGGTATCCAGCTGATAAGGAAAACACCATGAATGCAAAAGTCTGGCTGGTGGGGGCAGGTCCCGGTGATCCCGAACTGCTGACGCTCAAAGCGGTGCGCGCATTGCGTGAAGCGCAGGTGGTGTTGATTGACGATCTGGTCAATGCCGCGGTGCTGGAGCATTGCCCCACCGCGCGAATCATTGCCGTGGGCAAACGCGGCGGCTGTCGCTCGACACCGCAGGCGTTCATCCATCGGCTGATGTTGCGTTATGCGCGCCAAGGCAACTGCGTGGTGCGGCTCAAGGGCGGTGACCCGTGCATTTTCGGTCGTGGCGGCGAAGAGGCGCAGTGGTTACGCGAACGTGGGATTGAGGTCGAGTTGGTCAACGGTATTACCGCCGGACTCGCCGGCGCGACGCAATGCGATATTCCGCTGACGTTGCGCGGGGTGGCGCGCGGGGTGACGCTGGTGACCGCGCACACCCAGGACGACAGTCAATTGAACTGGCAGGCGTTGGCGCGAGGTGGGACGACACTGGTGATTTACATGGGGGTGGCCAAGCTTGGCGAGATTCGCGATCAGCTATTGGCCGGCGGGATGGCGGCAGATACGCCGGTGGCGATGATCGAGAATGCCTCTCTGCCAGAACAGCGTGAGTGCCGTAGTGATCTGATGAGCATGAGTGACGATGCCTGTCGGTTTGAGCTCAAGAGCCCGGCCATACTCGTCATCGGCGCAGTGGCTGCCATTGCAGAGCAAAGGATCGCAGTCTCCGGCAGCTCCCCCATGGGAACTGTGTACGCCCTGTAAAGCCAAATCGCAGGCAAAGAAAAGCCCGGCCTGAGCCGGGCTTTTCTCGTAGCGGCAGCTAATTACTTAGCTTGAGCTTCAACCTGCGCTTCTACGCGACGGTTAACAGCACGGCCAGCTTCAGTTTTGTTGTCAGCAACTGGGCGGGATTCGCCGTAGCCGATCGACTGAACGCGGGACGACTCAACACCGTACTGCTGGGTCAGAACCTGCTTAACGGCGTTTGCACGACGCTCGGACAGTTTCTGGTTGTAAGCGTCAGGACCGACGGAGTCAGTGTGACCTTCAACAGTGGTGTGAGTGGCTGGGTACTGCTTCATGAAGTCAGCCAGGTTCTTGATGTCAGCGTAGCTGTTTGGCTTGACGACCGACTTGTCGAAGTCGAACTTCACGTCCAGCTCTACACGAACAACTTCAGCAACTGCTGGGCAGCCATCAGCGTCAACAGTTACGTTGGCTGGGGTGTCCGGGCACTTGTCAACGTTGTCGCAAACGCCATCGTTGTCGCTGTCGGAGCAGACTTCAGCCGGAGCTGGAACTGGAGCAGCAGCTGGCTTGCCGCCGCCACCGAAGTTCACACCCAGACCAACCGATGGAGCGTAGTCCCAACGGCCATTGTCCAGTTTGTAGTCAGCTTCTACGCCAGCACGGGCGAAGAAGTTTTCAGCGAAGTAGTACTTAACGCCAGCGCCAGCAGTCAGGAAAGTCGACTGGTCGCGACCGGTGTGGCCGTCAGCAGCTACGTTGGTCAGGTTGCCGTGCTTGACACCACCTTCAACGTAAGGACGCAGAGCGTCGCCAGCGTTGTTGAAGTGGTACTGAGCGGTCAGACCGAAGTTGTCACCGCGCAGTTTCTGGCTACCGGTACCGTCGTTCGAACGGGTGTGGTTGTTACGATCCCAGCCGAAGTTGATCGAGACGTCGTCGGTCAGGAAGTAACCGATTTTGGCGCCTGGGTTGAAGCCGTCTTCGACATGATCAATGCTGTCGTTGTACTGCTTCTTGTAGTTGATCTCGCCTTCAACTGCGCCTTGGCCTTGTGCCAGTGCGCCGAACGAAGTAGCGGCAATAAGAGAACCAATGGCCAAGCCCAAGGTGTTTTTCAGTTTCATCCGTTAAATCCCCATCTGGTGATTGTGAAGCAGTCCCGCAAACCGGGGGACAACTCGGCGGCAAGTCTATCAGAACTTGCCTACACGTAAGAGATATTTGCGCTGAACTAAGTTTCAGCAATGCCTGCAAATTTCTCACGCAATTTGTCTAGAGCACGTTTGTACCGCATTTTTGTCGCACTCAAACCCATGTGCATGATGTCTGCGATCTCCTGAAACTCCAGCTCTGCGACAAATCGTAGCACCAGAATTTCACGGTCAATCGGGTTCACATACACCAGCCAGCGATCGAGTCCGCCCTTCTCCTCGGGTTTCGGCGCCTTTTCTTCCGACGCTTCTTCCAGCGGGTCCAGACTCAAGGCGTCCATCAAGCGACGCTTTCGCCGTTCCTTCCGATACTGCGTGATGCATTCGTTATACGTGATGCTGTAGAGCCAGGTTTTGAACTTCGATTTCCCCTCGAAGTTCTTCAGGCCGTACAGCACCTTAAGCATCACTTCCTGACAGACATCGTCTGCGTCGCGATCGTTCCCAAGATATCTCGCACAAACGTTAAATAATGTTCGCTGGTAACGCCGCATCAGCTCTTCATAGGCGCGCGTCACGTGAAACAGCTCGGTATGCGAGCGCGCGACCAACTCCTCATCAGAGAGCTCACGGGGGTCATAGCGCGTGGATAGCGTTTGGGCTTTATTCAAAACAAGTCGTGCCGACAGTCAGGTCAATGTCCGCCGCACCCCTCTCAGGGCATTTTGCGGCGGCATACATTAGCAGGGTTTGCCGGGTTAGCGGCTACTCACATGCTGTTCCAGCAGGATCCGATTGGAGAGTGAGACTAGCTCACCCTCATCGGTCAGCAATGTGGTTTTAACCGTGCCGATCTCTTCGATCTGGCCTTCGACCTCGCCAACACGCACTTGTTGCCCAACCTGATACAACTCACGCACATAGATTCCCGCAAGAATCTGACCGGCAATTTCCCGGCTTCCCAAACCCATGGCCAGCGCAACAGCCAGACCAACGGTAATCAATACGATGACAATCACATGGTTCAGCAGGTCAGTCTTGACCTCGAGCTGGCTGATCGCGACCGAGATACTGATGATGATCACCAGCCCCTGGGCGATTCGGCCCAAACCCGAAGCGTAGTCCAGCCCTACGCCTTCTGCCGCTCCGCGCACCAGGCCGTTGGCCAATTGCGCGAGCAAAACACCGACCAGCAACACCAGCGCGGCGCCGAAAACCTTCGGCAAATACAACGCCAGCATGTCCAGCGTAGCTGAAACTCGCTCAAGTCCAAGGGACTCTGCTGCAGAAACCAGGAAAATCAGCAGAACGAACCAGTAAACAATCTTCCCGATCAAGGTTGAGATCGGCACTTGCAGGCCGGCCCGCGACATCAACTTGGTCAGACCGGTGCCGCCCATCAGGCGATCAAGGCCCAGTTTGGCGAGCAATTTGGACAGCAAGGTATCAAGCAGCTTGGCCACCACGAAACCCAACAGCAGCACCACCAGTGCGCCGAACAGGTTCGGGATGAAGTTGGCGACTTTGGTCCACAACGCAGTCATTGCAGTGACGAGGCTCTGAGTCCAGAGATCAAGTTCCATATTCAATCAGCCTTATCAGCAGTGCGTGCAGTAGTTTTACGAAGACGGGAAACCGGCGAGACGTGGGCCGATCCGTTATTCAGGGCGATCATCAGCGCGGGCAGCCAGCGGCCCAGCAGGCTGAACAGATCACCGGCGCCCACCTGGCGGTTGGCGGTTTTGAGTACGCGACCCAGGCATGCGTCGTCGTCACGGCTGGACGGCGAGGCGTTGAGCATGTCGCGCAAAGACTGTTCAAACGGATCGTGCATACGCACCTCTCGTGATGTCTGTGAAAGACGCGGGCAAATTTGGTCGGGTCACATGTTGCATCTTCACACCCAGCGCAAACGGCGGAATAACCACCATTGACCGAAGGCCATCGCCAGCACCGTCAGACAGGCAATCAGGAAACCATAAGGGCTGCTCGAGAACGGAATGCCGCCCACATTGATGCCCAGCAGGCCGGTGAGAAAACTCATCGGCAAAAAGATGCAGGTGATGATGCCGAAGCGGTACATCGTGCGATTCATGCGCACGTTCAAACGCCGGTCTTCGGCCTCCAGCACAAGCCCCATGCGCTCTCGGGTCAATTCCAGCTCTTCGAGATAGCGCGTCAGGCTGTTGTTCAATTCGTTCCAGTAGTCAGCGTCATCGTCGACAAACCACGGCAGTTTTATCCGGGTCAGTTGTCCGAAAATATCCCGCTGCGGTGCCAGGAAACGCTTCAGTCCAGCTGCCCTGCGCCGAATGTGCAAAATCGAGCCATGCTCGGGGGTATACCGTTCGTCGGCATCCAGTTTTTCTTCCTCTTCATCGACCAGTTCCGACAGGCAGGTGACCAGATCCTGCACCTTGTTGGTGAGGAATTGCGCCAGATACAGGATCAGTTCAGATGAGGTTTTCGGGCCTTCGCCTTCGCTTAGCAGCGCCAGCAGCTCATCGGTGGCACGCAGCGGACGCAAACGCAGCGAGATGACCCGTTGCGCCGACGCGAAAATCCGCACCGAGACCATGTCTTCCGGCTCGGCGCCGGGGTTGAGGTTGACCCCGCGCAGAAACAGCAGAAGTTCGGCATCCGGCAACGGCAACAGGCGTGGCCGGGTGTTCTCTTCCAGCAGCAGGTCGCAGGCAAATTCATTCAGGCCGCTGGATTTGCGCAGCCAGGTCTGGGTTTGCGGATGGCTGCGATCCCAATGCAGCCACAGGCTCTCATGGGCCTGCAGTTGCAGATCGTCGAGCTCAGTCCGGGCAATCGAACGCGCACCGCCTTTACCGTCCAGCACCAGGGCATGCACCAGCCCCCACTGCGCGTTTTCTTCCTCGAACATCCGCATCCCTTTGTCGAAAAACTTATTCAGGCATCTGCAGCGGACTTGGCGAAACGATCACGCCGTTGTTGTCCGCATAGATGTAGTGGCCCGGATGGAACGTCACGCCGGCGAAAGTCACCGGTACGTTGAGATCGCCGATACCGCGCTTTTCGGTTTTCATCGGATGGCTGGCCAACGCCTGAACGCCGAGATCGGTCTGGGCAATAACGTCGACGTCACGGATACAACCGTAGATGACCATCCCTTCCCAACCGTTTTTCGCGGCCTTCTCGGCGATCATGTCGCCCAGCAGCGCGCGCCGCAGCGAACCGCCACCATCGACCACCAGCACCTTGCCGTTACCCTTGAGTTCGGCTTGCTCTTTGACCAGCGAGTTATCTTCGAAACATTTGATGGTCACGATTTCGCCGCCGAAGGAATCACGGCCGCCGAAATTGCTGAACATCGGTTCCAGCACCTGCACCAGCTCCGGATAGGCGTCGCACAGGTCAGGCGTGAGGTAATGGTTCATCGAAAAACTCCTGTAAAAAGGAAGACGATCTAGGATGTCGCACTCTTTTGAAACGAGTCCCGGCGGTCGCTGTTTACCTTAGTTCATGCAATGGTCGCTGAACGAACCTGAACAAACGCTGAAACGTAATAGCTAAACAGCCACCAAATATGACCAGAACCGCACAATGCGTCATATCTTAGCCGCAAGCCGACCTGAACGAAATGCCCTTTTCAGAGCCCCGGACTCAGACCGCAGCGGCAAGATCCGGCTTATCGCCAAGCAACGGCGTCTGCTGATCGTTCAACCAGCGTGCGACCAATGGCCAGACCTCGGCCTGCGCCGCCTTGCTCACCAACATCTCGACATGCCCGAAGTTGTCGCTGAAGCCCTGCTCGCGCCCCAGATTGACGAACTGTTTGTGCTCGGAGCCGATCTGCTCGAACAGTTTGCGACAGGCCCATGCCGGATCCTGATGATCGCCCGCCGCGGTCACTGCCAGCACCGGCACCTGAACCTCGGCCAGGCCGGCCCACCAGTCCTTGTCCTTGTCGCCAAAACGCCCGAACAAGCCGTACCAGCGCATGCTTTCCAGCGCCAGCCCGATCGGCTCGTCTTCCGGGCCGCGCTTGAGGCGTGCGCCGGACAACTGCGCGAAACGCTTGAGAATGAAGCGCCCGCTCCACTCCACTGGTGGAATTTTCAGCGGCCAGTACGTGCGGCTGACCTGCGTGCCGAAAAACGCCGCCGAGGCCACGGCCGGCTCGCCGAGGTATTCGCCACCCAGCGCCGCCGCCAGCGTGATGCCGCCCAGCGAATGGCCGATCCAGTGCGGCACCTGCCCGCTCTGCTCGCGGACGAACGCGGCAATCGCCGGCAGATCGTAACGGGCGTAGTCGGCCACGCGGTTGCGCCGGTAGTCCTCGTTGCGCTGCGACAGGCCGTGACCGCGCATCTCCGGGATCCACACGTCGAAGCCCAGGCGCGTCAGGTACGCGCCCAGCCCCAGGCCTTTGGGGGAAAACCAGAAACGCCGGTTGGAAAAGCTGCCGTGCAGCAAAATCACCGGCACGCCGCGTGGTGTCGTATCGTCGGCCATGCCCAAACGGGTAACGGCGATTTCCACGGACCAGTCGGGACTGTTGCCGGGTTTGAGTCGATACACGTCTTCGCTCAGATCACCGCGACGTTCGGCGCTGATCAGGGCGACAGGAAACAGGTTGCTGCTGCTTTGCATAATGCTCTTGCACAAAAAAGGGCGGCATCTACAGGAGCCCGCCCTACTCAAATCTCAAAGCCCCCGACCTTTGTGGGAGCGGGCTTGCTCGCGAAAGCGGTGTATCAGCCAACATTTGTGGCGGATCTTATTCCGTCTTCGCGAGCAAGCCCGCTCCCACAGGGGAGGATGGCCGTTCACATATGGATCAAGCCTGCGCCTGACCTTCGGCGAGGAAGAACCAGGTTTCCAGCACGGAGTCCGGGTTCAGCGACACGCTTTCGATGCCCTGCTCCATCAGCCACTTGGCCAGATCCGGGTGGTCCGAAGGGCCCTGACCGCAGATGCCGATGTACTTGCCGGCCTTGTTGCACGCAGCAATCGCGTTCGCCAGCAGCTTCTTCACCGCCGGATTACGCTCGTCGAACAGGTGCGCGATGATCCCGGAGTCACGGTCCAGGCCCAGTGTCAGCTGAGTCAGGTCGTTGGAACCGATCGAGAAGCCGTCGAAGAATTCGAGGAACTCTTCAGCGAGAATCGCGTTGGATGGCAGTTCGCACATCATGATCACGCGCAGGCCGTTGTCGCCACGGGCCAGGCCGTTTTCGGCGAGCAGATCGACTACCTGACTGGCTTCACCGAGGGTACGAACGAACGGCACCATGATTTCGACGTTGGTCAGGCCCATCTCGTTGCGCACGCGTTTCAGCGCACGGCATTCGAGTTCGAAGCAGTCACGGAACGATTCGCTGATGTAACGCGAAGCACCACGGAAGCCGAGCATCGGGTTTTCTTCTTCCGGCTCGTACAGCTTGCCGCCGATCAGGTTCGCGTATTCGTTGGACTTGAAGTCCGACAGACGCACGATGACCTTCTTCGGCCAGAACGCAGCAGCGAGGGTGCTGATGCCTTCCACCAGTTTTTCGACGTAGAAACCGACCGGATCGTTGTAACCGGCGATGCGCTTGTCGACGCTGTCCTTGATTTCCTGCGGCAGGCCGTCGTAGTTCAACAGCGCTTTCGGGTGTACGCCGATCATGCGGTTGATGATGAATTCCAGACGGGCCAGGCCGACACCGGCGTTCGGCAGCTGCGCGAAATCGAAGGCGCGGTCCGGGTTGCCGACGTTCATCATGATCTTGAACGGCAACTCCGGCATGGCGTCGACGGAGTTCTTCTTGACGTCGAAGCCCAGCTCGCCTTCGAAGATGTAACCGGTGTCGCCTTCGGCGCAGGACACGGTCACACCCTGACCATCCTTGAGCAGTTGGGTGGCGTTGCCGCAACCCACGACCGCTGGAATCCCCAGTTCACGGGCGATGATCGCCGCGTGGCAGGTACGGCCGCCACGGTTGGTGACGATGGCGCTGGCGCGTTTCATCACCGGCTCCCAGTCCGGGTCGGTCATGTCGGAGACCAGCACGTCGCCGGCCTGGACTTTGTCCATTTCCGAGACGTCCTTGATGATCCGCACTTTGCCGGCGCCGATGCGCTGGCCGATGGCGCGACCCTCGACCAGCACGGTGCCGGTTTCTTTCAGCAGGTAACGTTCCATGACGTTGGCCTGGGTGCGGCTCTTCACGGTTTCCGGACGGGCCTGCACGATGTACAGCTTGCCGTCGTCACCGTCCTTGGCCCACTCGATGTCCATCGGGCAGCCGTAGTGCTTCTCGATGATCATCGCCTGCTTGGCCAGCTCGCTGACTTCGGCGTCAGTCAGGCAGAAACGCGCGCGTTCGGCCTTGTCGACATCGACGGTCTTCACCGAACGACCGGCCTTGGCCTCGTCGCCGTAGATCATCTTGATCGCCTTGCTGCCGAGGTTGCGGCGCAGGATTGCCGGACGACCAGCCTCCAGCGTGCCTTTGTGTACATAGAATTCGTCGGGGTTGACCGCGCCTTGGACAACGGTTTCGCCCAGGCCGTAGGCGCCGGTGATGAACACCACGTCACGGAAACCGGATTCGGTATCGAGGGTGAACATCACGCCGGCGGTACCGGTTTCCGAACGCACCATGCGCTGCACGCCGGCCGACAGGGCGACCAGTTTGTGGTCGAAGCCCTGGTGCACGCGGTAGGAAATCGCCCGGTCGTTGAACAGCGAAGCGAATACTTCTTTGGCGGCGCGGATAACGTTTTCCACACCACGGATGTTCAGGAAGGTTTCCTGCTGGCCGGCAAACGAGGCGTCCGGCAAGTCTTCGGCGGTGGCGGAAGAACGCACGGCCACGGCCACGTCAGGGTTACCGGCCGACAGCGCGGCGAACGCGGTGCGGATCTCGGTATTGAGTTTTTCAGGGAATTCGGCGTCCATGATCCATTGACGGATCTGCGCACCGGTCTTGGCCAGCGCGTTGACGTCATCGACGTCCAGGGCGTCGAGAGCCTTGTGGATCTGGTCGTTGAGGCCGCTCAGTTCGAGAAAGTCGCGATAGGCCTGCGCGGTGGTGGCAAAGCCGCCGGGGACCGACACACCGGCACCCGCCAGGTTGCTGATCATCTCGCCCAGGGATGCGTTCTTGCCCCCCACATGCTCAACATCGTGTTTGCCGAGCTTATCGAGGGAAACTACGTACTCTACCAAGGTGATCTCTCCACTAACTGTGTTGGAAAAGCTCAGAAACCGGCGGCTCGGGGGAGCGTGGGCCGGCTGTATGGCCTGGACCTGGAAAATAAGTGAGAATGCGGGCCAATGGCGGCCGGCAAATCGCGCCTATCATATCCAGAAATACTCTTTAGCTTAAGGCCCAAGGTGCAAATGAAACGATCTGCTTTCTTTATCTCCGATGGCACCGGCATTACCGCCGAAACCCTGGGTCAAAGCCTTCTGGCGCAGTTCGAAAACATTACCTTCACCAAGCTCACGCGGCCGTATATCGACAACGCGGACAAAGCGCGGGCCATGGTACAACAAATCAACAAAGCCGCTGAAACCGACGGCTTCCGTCCGATCATCTTCGACACCATCGTCAATCAGGACATCCGTGAGATTCTCGCAACGTCCAATGGTTTCATGATCGACATTTTCTCGACCTTCCTCGCCCCGCTCGAACAGGAACTGACCGAGCATTCTTCCTACACCGTCGGCAAGTCCCACTCGATCGGGCATAACTCCAATTACATGGAGCGCATCGAGGCGGTGAACTTCGCCCTCGACAACGACGACGGCGCGCGCACCCACTATTACGACAAGGCCGACCTGATACTAGTGGGCGTGTCGCGTTGTGGTAAGACGCCGACGTGTCTGTACATGGCGATGCAGTTCGGTATCCGCGCGGCCAACTACCCGCTGACCGAAGACGACATGGAGCGTCTGACCCTGCCGACCGCCCTGCGCGCCCATCAGCACAAGCTGTTCGGCCTGACCATCGACCCCGACCGCCTCACCGCGATCCGTAACGAGCGCAAGCCCAACAGCCGTTATTCGAGCTACGCCCAGTGCGAATTCGAAGTGCGCGAAGTGGAAAACCTGTTCCGCCGCGAGAACATCCCGCACATCAACTCCACACATTTTTCGGTGGAAGAGATTTCGGCGAAGATTCTGGTGGAGAAAGGCGTGGAGCGGCGTTTCAAATAGATTGGCGGCGTCTGCTTTGGCGCCTTCGCGGGCAAGCCCGCTCCCACAGGGTTTCAGAGTGTTCATGCATGTTGTGCCAGGCACAAAACCTTGTGGGAACGGGCTTGCTCGCGAAGGCGGCGGCACATTCAGCATTGATGTTGTCTGACACACCGCTAGCGTGAGCCGGCTCACGCCCGCAATTGGTCTTCAATGCTCGCGTTGTCAGATCACAAACAGGTCGATGAAACGATTCACCGGGGTCGCCTCAAGTTGCGCCTGATCCTTGCACAACGCGAAGATCTCGCCACTGCGCTGCCCGGTGAATCGTGTCAGCAGATTCGCCTTGAACTTGTCCTCCAGCAATGGAATGCCCTCGACCCGGCGCCGGCGATGGCCGATCGGGTATTCGACTTCCACGTTCTCGGTGCTGGAACCGTCCTTGAAAAACACCTGCACCGCGTTGGCAATCGAGCGTTTGTTGGCTTCCAGATACTCGCGGGTGAAACGCGGGTCTTCGACGACGACCATCTTCTCGCGCAGCACATCAATGATCGGGTGCGCGGCGTGGAAAGCGCCCTCGTACTGTTCAGCCACCAGGTTGCCGAATGCCAGCGGCACGGCGGTCATGTACTGGAGGCAGTGGTCGCGGTCGGCGGCGTTAGCCAGCGGCCCGACCTTGGAAATGATGCGAATCGCCGACTCATGGGTGGTGATGACGATGCGGTCGATTTCATGCAAGCGGTTGCGCACCAACGGATGCAAGGTCACCGCTGCTTCGCAGGCCGTTTGCGCATGGAACTCGGCGGGGAAGCTGATCTTGAACAGCACGTTTTCCATCACGTAACTGCCGTAGGGCCGCGAGAAGCTGAAGATGCGCTTGCCCTCCGGCTTGAGCGCCAGATCGTTGTTGGTGTGGCTGAACGATACGTCGTAGAAGCCCCACTGTTTGGCCGTCAACACCCCGGGAATGCCCATCTCGCCGCGTAGCGCGATGTCGGCCAGACGCACGCCGCGGCTGGTCGCATCCCCCGCCGCCCAAGACTTGCGCGACCCGGCGTTCGGCGCATGGCGATAGGTGCGCAGCGCCTGACCATCGGCGAAGGCATGGGACAACGCCGACAGCAGTTGTTCGCGATTGGCGCCCATCAGTTTGGCGGTGACGGCGGTCGAAGCGACTTTCACCAGTAGAACGTGGTCGAGGCCGACGCGGTTGAACGAGTTTTCCAGAGCGATCACGCCTTGGATCTCGTGGGCCATGATCATCGCTTCTAGCACCTCGCGCATTGTCAGCGGCGCCTCAGCGTTGGCAACGCGTTTTTGCGACAGGTGATCGGCCACCGCGAGAATTCCGCCGAGGTTGTCCGACGGATGCCCCCACTCGGCGGCGAGCCAGGTGTCGTTGTAATCGAGCCAGCGCACGATGCAGCCGATGTCCCACGCGGCTTTCACCGGGTCGAGGCGATAGGAAGTGCCCGGCACCCGCGCCCCGAACGGCACGACGGTGCCCTCGACGATGGGGCCAAGGTGCTTGGTGCATTCGGGAAAACGCAACGCCAGCAGGCCACAGCCGAGGGTATCCATCAGGCAGTTGCGGGCGGTGTCGAGGGCTTCGGCAGATTCGACGTTGAAGGTGAGGACGTAATCGGCGATGTCCTGCAGGACACGGTCGTAGTCGGGACGGTTGTTCTGGTCGACGTTGGCGCTCATTGCGGTTCTCCTGGTGGGGAATGATGAGTGGGGTGGTCTTCCTCAGGGGCTGGTTGGTTTTTTGTTTCGAGCAGATCGTGGTGTCTGCTTTGTGATGTTTCGTCAGTGGATTGTTTCCCTCACCCTAGCCCTCTCCCGGAGGGAGAGGGAACCGACCGGGTGATATTCAACACTTACGTCGACCTGAAAGCTCTTCCGTGAATCAATAATCGCCAAGATGCTTAAGGTCGCAGGACATCCAATTACAACTCGGTCTGCTCCCTCTCCCTCCGGGAGAGGGCTGGGGTGAGGGCATCGATACTGGATCAGAAAGAGTCGCCAGGGATACGGACGAAACCTTCCATGAGGACGCGGGCACTGCGGCTCATGATGGCTTTTTTCACCACCCACTCACCGTTTTCCAGACTGGCCTCGGCACCGACACGCAAGGTCCCGGACGGATGGCCGAAGCGCACTGCCGTGCGTTCAACGCCACCGGCGGCGAGGTTCACCAGGGTGCCGGTGATCGCTGCAGCGGTGCCGATGGCCACGGCGGCAGTACCCATCATCGCGTGGTGCAACTTGCCCATCGACAACGCACGCACCAGCAGATCCACATCAGCGGCAGCAATCGCCTTGCCGCTGGACGCCACGTAATCTGCAGGCTTGGCGACAAACGCGACTTTCGGCGTGTGCTGTCGCTTGGCCGCTTCATCCAGACTGGAAATCAGGCCCATGCGCAACGCACCGTAGGCGCGGATGGTTTCGAACATCTGCAAGGCTTGCGGGTCGCTGTTGATCGCGCTTTGCAGTTCGGTGCCGGTGTAGCCGATGTCTGCGGCGTTGACGAAAATCGTCGGGATCCCGGCGTTGATCATGGTCGCCTGGAACGTGCCGACACCCGGCACTTCCAGCTCGTCGATCAGGTTACCGGTGGGGAACATCGAACCGCCGCCGCCCTCTTCTTCCGCCGCCGGGTCCATGAATTCGACCTGCACTTCGGCGGCCGGAAAGGTCACGCCGTCGAGCTCGAAATCACCGGTTTCCTGCACCTCGCCGTTGCTGATCGGCACGTGGGCGATGATGGTCTTGCCGATGTTGGCCTGCCACACGCGCACCACCGCCACACCGTTGTGCGGAATGCGGCTGGCCTCCACCAGACCGTTGCTGATGGCGAACGAACCGACCGCTGCCGAGAGGTTGCCGCAGTTGCCGCTCCAGTCCACGAACGGTTTGTCGATGGAGACCTGACCGAACAGGTAATCGACGTCGTGATCAGCCTTGATGCTTTTCGACAGGATCACGGTTTTGCTGGTGCTCGAGGTGGCGCCGCCCATGCCGTCGATCTGCTTGTCGTACGGGTCGGGGCTGCCGATCACCCGCAGCAGCAAGGCATCGCGGGCGGGGCCGGGAACCTGCGCGGCTTCGGGCAGATCCTTGAGGCTGAAGAACACGCCTTTGCTGGTGCCGCCGCGCATGTAGGTGGCGGGGATTTTGATCTGCGGTGCGAAATGAGCTGCGTGAGCCATGGTGCTCCTTATCCGCAAACGCGGGTCAACCGACCCGCGCTCGCACTACGTGATTTAAACGGCAACCGCCGACTCTTCGAGGAAGTCCTGGGCGAAGCGTTGCAACACGCCGCCGGCCTCGTAGATCGACACTTCTTCAGCGGTATCCAGACGGCAGGTCACCGGCACTTCAACGCGCTCGCCATTCTTGCGGTGGATTACCAGCGTCAGGTCGGCGCGCGGGGTGCGCGCGCCGATCACGTCGTAGGTTTCGCTGCCGTCGATGGCCAGCGTGTTACGGTCGGTGCCCGGTTTGAACTCCAGCGGCAACACGCCCATGCCCACCAGGTTGGTGCGGTGGATGCGCTCGAAACCTTCGGCGACGATCGCTTCGACACCCGCCAGACGCACGCCCTTCGCCGCCCAGTCGCGGGACGAACCCTGACCGTAGTCGGCGCCGGCAATGATGATCAGTGGCTGCTTGCGCTCCATATAGGTTTCGATGGCTTCCCACATGCGCATCACTTTACCTTCCGGCTCGACCCGCGCCAGCGAACCCTGTTTGACCTTGCCGTTTTCCTGAACCATTTCGTTGAACAGTTTCGGGTTGGCGAAGGTCGCGCGCTGCGCGGTCAAGTGGTCGCCACGGTGCGTGGCGTACGAGTTGAAGTCCTCTTCCGGCAGGCCCATTTTCGCCAGGTATTCGCCGGCGGCGCTGTCGAGCATGATCGCGTTGGAGGGCGACAGGTGATCGGTGGTGATGTTGTCCGGCAGCACCGCCAGCGGACGCATGCCCTTCAGCGGCCGCGCACCGGCCAGCGCACCTTCCCAGTACGGTGGACGGCGGATGTAGGTGCTCATCTCGCGCCAGTCGTACAGCGGCGTGACTTTCGGGCCGGTGTCTTCGTGGACGGCGAACATCGGAATGTAGACCTGACGGAACTGCTCCGGCTTGACCGACGACTTCACCACCGCGTCGATTTCTTCGTCGCTAGGCCAGATGTCTTTCAGGCGGATTTCCTTGCCGTCGACCATGCCCAGCACATCCTTTTCGATGTCGAAACGAATGGTCCCGGCAATGGCGTAAGCGACCACCAGCGGCGGCGACGCGAGGAACGCCTGTTTGGCGTACGGGTGAATTCGGCCGTCGAAGTTACGGTTGCCGGAGAGCACGGCCGTCGCATACAGATCGCGGTCGATGATCTCTTGCTGGATCACCGGATCGAGGGCGCCGGACATGCCGTTGCAAGTGGTGCAGGCAAACGCGACGACGCCGAAACCGAGTTGCTCCAGCTCGGTGGTCAGCCCTGCCTCGTCGAGGTACAGCGCCACGGTTTTCGACCCCGGTGCCAGCGAGGATTTGACCCACGGCTTGCGGGTCAGGCCTAGCTTGTTGGCGTTGCGCGCCAGCAGACCGGCGGCGATCACGTTGCGCGGGTTGCTGGTGTTGGTGCAACTGGTGATGGCGGCGATGATCACCGCGCCATCAGGCATCTGCCCCGGCACGTCATCCCACTGCCCGGAGATGCCTTTGGCCGCCAGATCCGCTACCGCCACACGGGCGTGCGGATTGCTCGGGCCGGCCATGTTGCGCACCACCGACGACAGATCGAAGGTCAGGCCACGCTCGTATTGCGCGCCTTTCAGGCTGTCGGCCCACAGGCCGTTGAGTTTGGCGTACTGCTCGACCAGTTGCACTTGCTGGTCTTCGCGACCGGTGAGTTTCAGGTAGTCGATGGTCTGCTGGTCGATGTAGAACATCGCTGCGGTGGCACCGTATTCCGGGGCCATGTTGGAGATGGTCGCGCGGTCGCCGAGGGTCAGCGCCGAGGCACCTTCGCCGAAGAACTCCAGCCACGCGCCGACGACTTTCTGTTTGCGCAGGTATTCGGTCAGCGCCAGCACCATGTCGGTGGCGGTGATGCCGGGTTGCAGCTTGCCGGTCAGTTCGACGCCGACGCTCTCCGGCAGGCGCATCCACGAGGCGCGGCCGAGCATCACGCTCTCGGCTTCGAGGCCACCGACGCCGATGGCGATCACGCCCAGCGCATCGACGTGCGGGGTGTGGCTGTCGGTGCCGACGCAGGTGTCGGGGAACGCCACGCCATCGCGCACCTGAATCACCGGGGACATTTTCTCCAGGTTGATCTGGTGCATGATGCCGTTGCCCGGCGGGATCACGTCGACGTTCTTGAAGGCCTTTTTGGTCCAGTTGATGAAGTGGAAACGGTCTTCGTTGCGCCGGTCTTCGATGGCGCGGTTCTTCTCGAACGCCTGCTTGTCGAAACCGCCCGCTTCTACCGCCAGCGAGTGGTCAACGATCAGTTGCGTCGGCACCACCGGGTTGACCTGCGCCGGGTCACCACCCTGCAGGGCGATCGCGTCACGCAGGCCGGCGAGGTCGACCAGTGCGGTCTGGCCGAGAATATCGTGGCACACCACACGCGCCGGGAACCACGGGAAGTCGAGGTCGCGTTTGCGTTCGATCAGTTGTTTCAGGGAATCGGTGAGCGTGGCCGGGTCGCAGCGACGCACGAGGTTTTCCGCCAGCACGCGGGAGGTGTACGGCAGGGTGTCGTAGCTGCCGGGCTGAATCGCCTCGACCGCCGCACGGACGTCGAAATAATCCAGGGAACTGCCGGGCAGGTTTTTGCGGAATTCTGTGTTCATCGGGTCAGGACTCGGGTCACGGTAGTTTCAAAGGGTGGGCAGACGCCCGACTCAAGATTCACACCGTCCCTTGTAGGAGTGAGCCTGCTCGCGATAGCGGTAGATCAGTCGACATCAATGGTGAATGTCAGTCCGTCTTCGCGAGCAGGCTCGCTCCCACAGGGTCTAGCGGTGTTCTCTGGTTCCGGGTCAGCCCACCATTCAGCGACGTTCGATTGGCACGAACTTGCGCTGTTCGACGCCGACGTACTCGGCGCTTGGACGGATGATGCGGTTGTTGGCGCGCTGTTCGAACACGTGCGCGGCCCAGCCGGTCAGGCGCGAGCAGACGAAGATCGGCGTGAACAGCTTGGTCGGGATGCCCATGAAGTGGTACGCCGAGGCATGGTAGAAGTCGGCGTTGGGGAACAGCTTTTTCTGCTCCCACATGGTCTTGTCGATGGCTTCGGAAACCGCGAACAACACCTTGTCACCGACTTCGTCGGCAAGTTTTTTCGACCAGCCCTTGATCACCTCGTTGCGCGGATCGCTGTCCTTATAGATCGCGTGGCCGAAGCCCATGATCTTGTCCTTGCGCTCGAGCATGCCGAGGGTGCCTTTGATCGCCTCTTGCGGCGACGAGAAGCGCTCGATCATTTCCATTGCCGCCTCGTTGGCGCCACCATGCAGCGGGCCACGCAACGAACCGATCGCTGCGGTGACGCAGGAATACAGGTCGGACAGGGTCGATGCGCAAACGCGAGCGGTGAAGGTCGAGGCGTTGAATTCGTGTTCGGCGTAGAGGATCAGCGACACGTTCATCACTTTGACGTGCAGTTCGCTCGGCTTCTTGTCGTGCAACAAGTGCAGGAAGTGGCCGCCGATCGATGGCTCGTCGCTGACGCAGTTGATGCGTTTGCCGTCGTGGCTGAAGCGATACCAGTAGCACATGATCGCCGGGAACGCGGCGAGCAGGCGGTCGGTCTTGTCGCGCTGTTCGGAGAAGTCTTTCTCCGGCTCGATGTTGCCGAGGAACGAGCAACCGGTGCGCATCACGTCCATCGGGTGGGCGTCGGCGGGAATGCGTTCGAGCACTTCTTTCAGTGCCTGCGGCAGGTCGCGCAGCTTGCTCAGCTTCTGCTGGTAAGCGTCGAGTTGCGCCTGGGTCGGCAGTTCGCCGTACAGCAGCAGGTACGCGACTTCTTCGAACTGCGCGTCTGCCGCCAGTTCACGCACGTCGTAACCGCGATAAGTCAGCCCGGCACCGGCCTGGCCCACGGTGGACAGTGCGGTTTGCCCGGCAACCTGGCCACGGAGCCCGGCGCCACTGAGTACTTTTGCTTCGGCCATTGCTGTCTCCAATTTTCTTGAATTTGTAGGGGAAACTTGTGGGAGCGAGCCTGCTCGCGAAAGCGTCGTGTCAGTCACTTTGTTATTGCCTGACTCACCGCTTTCGCGAGCAGGCTCGCTCCCACAGGGGATCTTGTTCAGCCTTTCTTCTGTGCAAACAACGCATCGAGCTTCTGCTCGAAGGTGTGGTAATCGATGCGATCGTAGAGCTCCATGCGCGTCTGCATGGTGTCGATGACATTCTGCTGGGTGCCGTCGCGGCGGATCGCGGTGTAGACGTTTTCCGCGGCCTTGTTCATCGCGCGGAACGCCGACAACGGGTACAGCACCAGCGACACGTCGGCGCCGGCCAGTTGCTCGGTGGTGTACAGCGGAGTGGAGCCGAACTCGGTGATGTTGGCGAGAATCGGCGCTTTCACCCGGTTGGCGAACAGCTTGTACATCTCCAGCTCGGTGATGGCTTCCGGGAAAATCATGTCGGCGCCGGCCTCGATGCACGCCGCGGCGCGATCCAGTGCCGACTCCAGACCTTCCACCGCTAGCGCGTCAGTCCGCGCCATGATCACGAAGCTGTCGTCGGTACGGGCATCGACGGCGGCTTTGATGCGGTCGACCATTTCCTGCTGGCTGACGATTTCCTTGTTCGGACGGTGGCCGCAGCGCTTGGCGCCGACCTGGTCTTCGATGTGAATCGCCGCCGCGCCGAACTTGATCATCGACTTCACGGTGCGCGCCACGTTGAACGCCGACGAACCGAAACCGGTGTCGACGTCCACCAGCAGCGGCAGGTCGCAGACGTCGGTGATGCGCCGCACGTCGGTGAGCACGTCATCCAGGCCAGTGATACCCAGGTCCGGCACGCCGAGCGAGCCTGCGGCCACCCCGCCACCGGACAGGTAGATCGCTTTGAAACCGGCGCGCTTGGCCAGCAGCGCGTGGTTGGCGTTGATCGCGCCGACCACCTGCAATGGGTGCTCGCTGGCGACCGCATCGCGGAAACGCTGGCCTGGAGTGTTCTGCTTGGAACTCATGACTCACCTCGTTCAGTGGCTGTCTTATTGTCGGCGCCGTCCTGGTAATGACGGGCGATGTTGCGTTTCGAGGCGCCGATGTGGCGGCGCATCAACAATTCCGCGAGCTCGCCGTCACGGTCGGCGATGGCATCGAGAATCCGGTGGTGTTCGGCGAAGGCCTGACGCGGGCGATTGGGCGTGGTGGAAAACTGGATGCGGTACATGCGCACCAGTTGGTACAGCTCTCCGCAGAGCATCTGGGTCAGCGTGCGGTTGCCGCTGCCCTGGATGATCCGGTAGTGAAAGTCGAAATCGCCTTCCTGCTGGTAATAGCCGACTCCGGCCTGGAACGCCGCGTCGCGCTCGTGGGTTTCCAGCACCCGGCGCAGTTCGTCGATTTCTTCGACGCTCATGCGCTCGGCCGCCAGCCGGCAAGCCATGCCTTCAAGGGATTCGCGGATTTCGTAGAGTTCGAGCAATTCGGCGTGGCTGAGCGACACCACCCGCGCGCCGACATGCGGTACGCGCACCAGCAGGCGTTGGCCTTCGAGCCGATGAATGGCCTCGCGCAGCGGCCCGCGACTGATGCCGTAGGTGCGCGCCAGCTCCGGCTCGGAGATCTTGCTGCCGGGGGCGATCTCACCTTTGACGATGGCCGCCTGGATGCGCCGGAAGACGTTTTCCGAGAGCGTCTCGGAATCGTCGCCGCTGATGACCGGGGGATCGAGTTGATCCAGCATGATTGTCGACACCTTCAAATCCAATGCGGCAAAAACTAGCCAATTAGCCCGCATCAGTCAAAGGATAAATCCACATTGTCGACAATCGTCTAATAACCCTCTCCAACAACCCCAAGGGTTATAGACCGGCGCGGGCGCTGGCGCCATAAAACCACCGTGCTAGAATGCCGCCCGCATTTGCTGGCCATTTGTACGGCTTGTCATAAAAAGCTGATAGGCACACGAAGGAGCTTGCGCAGTATTGCCAGGAACCTGAACCGAAAACGGAACGCTGCGCACCAGGATTTATGAGACTCAAGCCCTTCCCCACATTTTTTGCGCTGTTTTGCCTGCCCGGCCTCGCCGCGGCGGGGGAAAAAACCGTGTACGGCCTCAACGAATACGCATCGCTTGACGGCATCAATCTGCAAGTCGCGGCCAAACTCGACACCGGCGCCAAAACCGCCTCGCTGAGTGCCCGCGACATCAAACGCTTCAAACGCAACGGCGAGTCCTGGGTGCGTTTCTACCTGGCGATCGACGCGGCGCATTCGCACCCGATCGAGCGGCCGCTGGCCCGGGTCAGCAAGATCAAACGCCGCGCCGGCGACTACGACCCGGAAGAAGGTAAAAAGTACACCGCGCGCCCGGTGATCGAGCTGGATATCTGCATGGGCACGGCGTTGCGCAGCATCGAAGTGAACCTGACCGACCGAAGTGCGTTCCAATACCCGCTTTTGATCGGCTCCGAAGCCTTGAAACGCTTCGACGCGCTGGTCGACCCCAGTCTTAAATACGCTGCCGGCAAACCTGCCTGCACCATCGCCGCTCATACCGCCGAGTAATTTCCATGCGTTCTCTAACCTTCCACCTGAAAATCCTGATCACCATTCTGGTGCTCCTGGGCGTTTCGGTTACGGCCTATCAGATTTTCGTGCTCGGCATCCCGGTGACCGAAGATGCCACCGACGACTTGTGGAACATCGACGCCAAAGTCGAGTTCGTCGCCAGCACCAAGGACCCGGTGAAGGTCCAGATGTTCGTGCCACCGCTGAGCCGCGATTACGTCAGCCTCAACGAAAGCTTTATCTCCAATAACTACGGCGTGGCAGTCAACCGCGTCGACGGCAACCGCAAGGTCACCTGGTCGGCGCGCCGGGCCAAGGGCAACCAGACCCTTTATTACCGTCTGGTGCTGACCAAGCGCTACACCGCGGAAAAATCCAAGATCAAAGGCCCGACCTTCCGCGACAGCATCGCCATCGAAGGCCCGGAAAAAATCGCCGCCGAAGCCTTGCTCGCGCCGATCCGCCAGCACTCGGCCGACGTCGAAACCTTCATCGGCGAAGCGATCAAACGCGTCAACAACGCCAACGATGACAACGTCAAACTGCTGCTGGCAGGCGACCCGTCGACACCGCACAAGGCGAAGATCGTCGAACTGCTGCTGTCGATCGCTCACGTGCCGGTGGAAAAAGTCCACACCATCCGCCTCGTCGCCGATCAGCCGCAAACCCCGGAACTGTGGCTGCGCAGTTTCAACGGCAACGACTGGCTGTACTTCAACCCGGAAACCGGCGAGCAAGGCCTGCCGACCGACCGCCTGCTGTGGTGGACCGGTGATGAAAACCTGATCACCATCGAGGGCGCGAAGAAAGCCAACGTGACCTTCAGCCTGAACAACAGCGAGATGAACGCGATTCGTCTGGCCAAGCTGACCGACGAAAACACCGACGCCAACTTCCTCGAATACTCGCTGTACGGCCTGCCGCTGCAGACCCAGCAGACGTTCATGATCATGGTGATGATCCCGATCGGCGTGCTGGTGATCCTGATCCTGCGCAACCTGATCGGCCTGCAGACCCTCGGCACCTTTACCCCGGTGCTGATCGCCCTGGCCTTCCGCGAAACGCAACTGGGCTTCGGCATCCTGCTGTTTACCGTGATCACCGCGCTGGGCCTGTCCTTACGCTCGTACCTGGAACACCTGAAGCTGCAGATGCTGCCGCGCCTGTCGGTGGTGTTGACCTTCGTGGTGGTGCTGATTGCCGCCATCAGTCTGTTCAGCCATAAACTCGGCCTGGAGCGCGGTTTGTCGGTGGCGCTGTTCCCGATGGTGATTCTGACCATGACCATCGAACGCCTGTCGATCACCTGGGAAGAACGCGGCGCCAGCCATGCCATGAAAGTGGCGATCGGCACCCTGTTCGCCGCCTCGCTGGCACACCTGATCATGACCGTGCCCGAGCTGGTGTACTTCGTGTTCACCTTCCCGGCGATCCTGCTGATTCTGGTCGGCTTCATGCTGGCGATGGGTCGCTATCGCGGCTACCGCCTGACCGAACTGGTGCGCTTCAAGGCTTTCCTGAAAAAGGCTGACGCCTGATGTTCGGTTTCTGGAAGACCTGGAAGGCGCTGGAGGCGCGGGGCATCATGGGCATCAATCGGCGTAACGCCGACTACGTGCTCAAGTACAACAAGCGCAGCCTGTACCCGATCGTCGATGACAAGATCATCACCAAGGAGCGCGCGATCGAGGCCGGCATTCATGTGCCGGAACTGTACGGCGTGATCTCCACGGAGAAGGAAATCGACAAGCTCGACGAGATCATCGGCGGGCGCAACGACTTCGTGATCAAGCCAGCCCAGGGCGCTGGCGGTGACGGCATCATCGTCATCGCCGACCGCTTCGAGGGCCGCTATCGCACGGTCTCGGGCAAGATCCTTGCCCATGAAGAACTCGAACATCACATCTCGAGCATTCTTACCGGCCTGTATTCGCTGGGCGGCCACCGCGACCGCGCGCTGATCGAATACCGGGTGACCCCGGACCAGATCTTCAAGAGCATCAGCTACGAAGGCGTGCCGGACATCCGCATCATCGTGCTGATGGGCTATCCGGTGATGGCCATGCTGCGTTTGCCGACCCGTCAGTCCGGCGGCAAGGCCAACCTGCACCAGGGCGCCATCGGCGTCGGTGTCGACCTCGCCACCGGCCTGACCCTGCGCGGTACCTGGCTGAACAACATCATCACCAAACACCCCGACACCACCAACGCGGTGGACGGCGTGCAACTGCCCTACTGGGACGGTTTCATGAAGCTCGCCGCCGGCTGCTACGAGCTGTGCGGCCTGGGTTACATCGGTGTGGACATGGTGCTCGACCAGGAGAAAGGCCCGCTGATTCTCGAGCTGAACGCGCGGCCGGGGCTGAATATCCAGATTGCCAACGATTGCGGGCTGACCCTGCGTACGCATGCGGTCGAGGCGCATCTGGAAGAGCTGAAGGCACGCGGGGTGACGGAGTCGGTCGAGGAACGGGTGGCGTTTACTCAGGAGATGTTTGGGCATATTCCGGCGGTCGAGGGCTGATCCAGCACTGAGGCGCGGCTATCGCGAGCAGGCTCACTCCTACAGGGGAACGCATTCCAAATTGTAGGAGTGAGCCTGCTCGCGATAGCGGACTTACCGCCACTACAAGACTCAACCCTGCCCCCAATCTGCTCATCCCCGACATCCCCTCTAGGAGCAACTCCCGCAGAGGACTACAATCCCCACCCCGCCTCGATGGCTGATCTGCCCCGCCCATGTTGACCTGTTCCGTACACCCGCTGCCCTACCGCGCCAACCCCGCCGATTACTTCGCGGCCATCCGCCATGCGCCCGGCGCCGTGCTGCTCGACAGCGGTCGGCCGAGTGCTGACCGTGGCCGTTATGACCTGCTCAGCGCCTGGCCGCTGGAACAACTGGCGGTGTTGCCCGACGAAAGCGGCAGCGTTTTCCTGCAACGCCTGCGCAATAACCTGACCCGCCTGGGCGAAGCGCAGCTGCCTGGCGAATATGACCTGCCCTTCGCTGGCGGCCTGATCGGCTATCTGAGCTACGACTTCGGCCGACATCTCGAGAATCTGCCGAGCCAGGCCAAGGACGATCTGCAATTGCCCGACGCGCGGTTCGGTCTGTACGACTGGGCGCTGATCAGTGATCACCAGACCGCCACCAGTCAATTGGTGTTTCACCCGTCGCTGGCCGACAGCGAGCGGCAACGGCTGATCACGCTATTCAGCCAACCGACCTCGGCGCCGCTGACCCCATTCAAGCTGGACACGCCGATGACCGCCGATCTGTCGGCCGATGACTATCGCCAGGCGCTGGAACGCATTCATCAATACATCCAGGCCGGCGACTGCTATCAGGTCAACTTCGCCCAGCGTTTCCGCGCGACCTGTCAGGGCGATCCGTGGCTGGCCTATTGCGCGTTGCGCGAGGCCTGCCCGACGCCGTTTTCCGGTTTCCAGAGCCTGCCCGACGGTGACGCGGTGCTGAGCCTGTCGCCGGAGCGCTTCGTAAAAGTCAGCCAGCGTCAGGTGGAAACCCGCCCGATCAAAGGCACCCGCCCTCGCGGCCTGACGCCTGCCGAAGACGCCGCCAACGCCGCCGAACTGCTGGCCAGCCCCAAGGATCGCGCAGAAAACCTGATGATCGTCGACCTGCTGCGCAACGACCTCGGCCGCACCTGCCGGATTGGTTCGGTGCGGGTGCCGGAGCTGTTCAGCCTGGAAAGCTATCCCAACGTGCATCACCTGGTCAGCAGCGTGACCGGCGAACTGGCCGAGGATCGCGATGCGCTGGATCTGATTGCCGGCAGTTTCCCCGGCGGCTCGATCACCGGCGCACCGAAGATCCGTGCGATGCAGATCATCGATGAACTGGAACCGACCCGGCGCGGTTTGTATTGCGGTTCGTTACTGTACCTGGACGTACGCGGCGAGATGGACAGCTCCATCGCGATTCGCAGTCTGTTGGTCAAGGATGGGCAAGTGTGTTGCTGGGGTGGCGGCGGGATCGTGGCCGATTCGGACTGGCAGGCGGAGTATCAGGAGTCGATTACCAAGGTCAGAATCCTCCTCGAAACCCTGCAAAACCTTTAAAAGCTTCGCGAGCAGGCTCGCTCCCACATTAGGAATGCATTTCCCTGTGGGAGCGAGCCTGCTCGCGAAAGCGTCCTTCCAGACGACTACAAACTCAACGCTCTGTTAGAAGCTTTGAGGAACTCCTGCTTCAACTCGGCAAACGTATGCACCGCCGGAAACTGCGGGAACTCGCGAATCACGTTGTCCGGCGCATGGAACAGAATTCCCGCATCCGCCTCACCCAGCATGCTCGTGTCGTTATACGAATCCCCCGCCGCAATTACCCGGTAGTACAGGCTCTTGAATGCCAGCACCGACTGACGCTTGGGATCTTTCTGACGCAATTGATAGCCGGTCACCCGCCCGCTGTCGTCAGTGATCAGGCGATGGCAGAGCAAGGTCGGGAAGCCCAGTTGCCGCATCAGCGGCTGGGAGAATTCGTAGAAAGTGTCCGAGAGAATCACCACCTGAAAGCGCTCGCGCAGCCAGTCAACGAACTCCACCGCGCCATCCAGCGGCTTGAGGGTGGCGATCACTTCTTGAATGTCCGAGAGTTTCAGGCCGTGCTCGTCGAGGATGCGCAGACGCTGCTTCATCAGCACGTCGTAATCGGGAATGTCCCGGGTGGTGGCCTTGAGGGATTCGATTCCGGTTTTTTCGGCGAAGGCGATCCAGATTTCCGGCACCAGTACCCCTTCAAGATCCAGGCAAGCAATTTCCACAAGACACTCCCGTTTGTAGTGATTATTGAGTCGAGCGAGCCCGAACTCTAGCGACTCCCCCGCCACCGCGCAACGCAGCGGGCACACCCTACTCCGCCGCTTTTTGTTACCATCGCCGCCATATAGAGCGCCCAGCGCCACCGACCTGTAGGAAGCCGCCCTGATGAGCCCAACGTTCGATGTCGTGGAACTCGCCACGACCTATGCCAACAAATCCGCCCAAGACATCCTGAAACTCGCGTTCGCCGAGTTCGGTGACGAGCTGTGGATATCTTTCAGTGGTGCCGAGGATGTGGTGCTGGTGGACATGGCCTGGAAGCTGAACAAGAACGTCAAGGTGTTCAGCCTCGACACCGGCCGCCTGCATCCGGAAACCTATCGCTTCATCGATCAGGTGCGCGAGCACTACAAGATCGATATCGAACTGGTGTCACCGGACTACACGAAGCTGGAACCGTTCGTGAAGGAAAAAGGCCTGTTCAGTTTCTACAAGGACGGCCATGGCGAATGCTGCGGCATCCGCAAGATCGAACCGCTGCGGCGCAAACTGTCCGGCGTCAAAGCCTGGGCCACCGGCCAGCGCCGCGACCAGAGCCCGGGCACCCGCAGCGCCGTGGCGGTGCTGGAGATCGACACCGCGTTCTCCACGCCCGAGCGCACCCTGTACAAGTTCAACCCGCTGGCGCAGATGACCAGCGAAGAGATCTGGGGTTACATCCGCATGCTCGAACTGCCGTACAACAGCCTGCATGAACGCGGCTTCATCAGCATCGGCTGCGAACCATGCACCCGCCCGGTGCTGCCGAACCAGCACGAGCGCGAAGGTCGCTGGTGGTGGGAAGAAGCGACGCAGAAAGAATGCGGGCTGCATGCGGGGAATATCATCAGCAAGGCGTAAACCCCTGCCACGATGATTTCCCCTTGTAGGAGTGAGCCTGCTCGCGATAGCGGTGTATCAGGCAAAAAATTCATCGACTTATACGCCGCTATCGCGAGCAGGCTCACTCCTACACTGGCCTCTAGCGACTCAAAAAATGTGTACACACGAATGTCACCATCGGTGCCATTTATGTGTGCACTTTTTGCTTTCACGCCCTGAAAAGTTACATCCCTGCTGAATTCCCCTGCGCTCCACCACCTCCGCAAAATCCCTCGCAAAAAATAAATACCTGTTCAATCGGTCAATTTATAACCAATTATTTTCAAACACTTAGCGCTCATCGATAACTTTTCGAAATGAGCGCAGCGCTCGATAGATCGCTGACTGGCACAGATCTGGCTTTGGTGCATACATGTTTTGTATACAAAACTGCAAAACATCAATCCACACTTTCGATCCGCAAGCCTGAAGCGCCCTATCCCGTACAGGCTGCAGATGCCCCGTAACCAGTGATGTCTGCTGGCCGCGACGAAGATTTGTCGAGCCCTGAGCTCATGCACAGTCATCGCGGCCCCGCCCATCAGGAGCCTGCCGGAATGCGTACAAGTCTCTCCAACAACATCGCGCTGAATCTGCCCGCCTCTGCACTCGACCAGCCATTGCCCGACACGGGTCTGGCTCAACCGTTACAACTCAGCCCGCGCCTGCACAACAGCGACCTGGCACCGACCCGCGCCGAAGGTCGGCGCTGGGGCAAATACAGCATCTTCGCCCTGTGGACCAACGATGTGCACAACATCGCCAACTACTCGTTCGCCATCGGGCTGTATGCGTTGGGCCTGGGGGGCTGGCAGATTCTGCTGTCGCTAGGGATCGGCGCGGCGCTGGTGTACTTCTTCATGAACCTGTCCGGCTACATGGGGCAGAAAACCGGGGTGCCGTTTCCGGTGATCAGCCGGATCAGTTTCGGCATCCACGGCGCGCAGATTCCGGCGCTGATTCGCGCGGTGATCGCCATCGCCTGGTTCGGGATTCAGACGTATCTGGCGTCGGTGGTGTTTCGCGTGTTGCTGACGGCGATTCATCCCGGTTTCGCCGACTACGACCACAACTCGATCCTCGGCCTGTCGTCGCTGGGCTGGGTGTGTTTCGTGGCGATCTGGTTCGTGCAGCTGGCGATTCTCGCCTACGGTATGGAAATGGTTCGCCGTTACGAGGCTTTTGCCGGCCCGGTGATTCTGCTGACCGTAGCCGCCCTCGCCGCGTGGATGTACACCCAGGCCAACGCCACGATTGCCTGGTCAATCCGCGAACCGCTAACTGGTGGCGAGATGTGGCGCAACATCTTTGCCGGCGGCGCGCTTTGGCTGGCGATCTACGGCACGCTGATCCTGAATTTCTGTGACTTTGCGCGTTCTTCGCCGTGCCGCAAGACCATCAAGGTCGGCAATTTCTGGGGCCTGCCGGTGAACATACTGGTATTCGCCGCCATCACCGTCCTGCTCTGCGGTGCGCAATTTCAGATCAACGGGCGGATCATCGAAAGCCCGACCGAAATCATCGCCTCGATCCCTAACACGTTCTTTCTGGTGCTCGGTTGCCTGGCGTTCCTGATCGTCACCGTGGCGGTGAACATCATGGCCAACTTCGTCGCCCCGGCCTTCGTCCTCAGCAACCTGGCGCCGAAGTACCTGACCTTCCGCCGCGCCGGGCTGATCAGCGCGACCATCGCCGTGCTGATCCTGCCGTGGAACCTCTACAACAGCCCGCTGGTGATCGTGTACTTCCTCTCCGGCCTCGGCGCCCTGCTCGGCCCGCTGTACGGGGTGATCATGGTCGACTACTGGCTGATCCGCAGAGGCCGGATCAACGTCCCGCAGTTGTACAGCGAAGACCCCAACGGCGCCTATTACTACAGCCGTGGAGTGAATTTCCGCGCGGTGGCGGCGTTCATTCCGGCAGCGCTGATCGCCATCGTCCTGGCGCTGGTGCCGGGCTTCCACAGCATCTCGCCGTTCTCCTGGCTGGTGGGCGCCGGCATCGCCGCGATGCTTTATCTGATCATTGCCAAACGTCAGCCGCACTACGCCGACGTCAGCGGCGAATCGATCGCCGTCGACAACGTCAGCCATTAACTTCCTCGCGGCCCGGATTTGGGCCGCTGAACTGCCCGCAATAAGGACTTCCCATGCGTATTCTTGTGGTCAACGTCAACACCACCGAATCCATCACCCAGGCCATCGCCCGCTCGGCGCAGGCCGTCGCGTCTGCCGATACGGAGATCGTCGGCCTGACACCGTTCTTCGGCGCCGACTCGGTGGAAGGCAATTTCGAAAGTTACCTGGCGGCCATCGCCGTGATGGACCGGGTGATGTCCTACGATCAACCGTTCGACGCGGTGATTCAGGCCGGTTACGGCGAACACGGTCGCGAAGGTTTGCAGGAACTGCTCAACGTGCCGGTGGTGGACATCACCGACGCTGCTGCCAGTACCGCGATGTTCCTCGGCCACGCCTATTCAGTGGTGACCACGCTGGACCGCACCGTGCCGCTGATCGAGGACCGGCTGAAACTCTCGGGCCTGTGGGATCGCTGTGCCTCGGTGCGGGCCAGTGGTCTTGCGGTGCTGGAGTTGGAGCACGAACCACAGCGCGCACTGGAAGCCATCGTGCAACAAGCGGAACTGGCGGTGACTCAGGACAAGGCCGAGGTGATTTGCCTGGGTTGCGGCGGCATGGCCGGACTGGATGAGCAGATCCGCCGCCGCACCGGCGTGCCGGTGGTGGATGGCGTGACGGCGGCGGTGACCATCGCCGAATCGCTGGTGCGGCTGGGGTTGTCGACGTCCAAAGTGCGGACTTACGCGACGCCACGGCCAAAGCAGATCATTGGCTGGGCGGAGCGGTTTGCCCGGTAGACCGGGTTATCGCTCTTCGCGAGCAGGCTCGCTCCTACAGTGATCGGTGTTGCCCACAGATTTCGGGCACAACACTGTTCCTGTAGGAGTGAGCCTGCTCGCGATGGCCGCAACTCGGTCAAAAGCCAAACTCAGACAGCACTGAACCGCCGAGCCAACCCCCGCTCGGCAAACTGCTCAATCACAAAATCGACAAACGCCCGAGTCTTGCCCGGCAACAATTTATGCTCGGCGTAATAGATCGAAATGTTGCCGTCATCGATGTACCAGTCCGGCAGCACGCGTTGCAATGTGCCGGCCTCGAGGTAACCCACGGCAAACGGCATGCTGACCAGCGCGATGCCCAGCCCTTGTGCTGCCGTGGCGCAGGCGGCTTCGGAGTCGCTCATGGTCATTCGCGTCTTGAGGGTCAAGGGCTGACAGAGCTGACTGCGGCCACTGATCAACTGCCAGGAGCGCACTCGACCGGTCTGCGGCGAACGAATCAGGATGCCATCGTGACGTTGCAGGTCATCAGGCTCGACGATTGCCTCGTGCTGTTGCAGATAGTCAGCAGACGCCACTAACACGCGATGCGCGGGTGCCAACTTGCGTGCGACCACGCCTTGGGGCAATTCAAAGCCGCCGCCAATCGCCGCATCGAAACCTTGCCCTATCAAATCGACCTGACGGTTATCAAAATGCCAGTCAGGGTTGATTGCCGGAAACCGACGTAAAAATTCTTGCAGCAATGGCACGATGTACAAACGCCCGAATACCGTGCCCATGCTGACTTTCAACGTCCCCGCCGGCAGCCCTTCCACACTCGACAGATTGGCCACCGCATTCTGAATCGTCGTCAGACTGCCACTGACCTGACTCAAAAACAGCTGACCGGCCTCGGTCAGGGTCAGGCTGCGTGTACTACGCTGGAACAGCCGTACACCGAGCCGCACCTCGAGCTTCGCCACACTCTTGCCAACGGCGGCCGGGGTCAGGCTCAAGCGCCGGGCGGCTTCGGCAAAGCTGCCGACTTCGGCGCTGCGCACGAAGCATTCAATACTGCTGAAAGTTTCCATGATCGCCACTATAAACTTCTGGTTTACACAGACTATAGCAATCATGGTCTACACGGTTGTCGATGCGAGGCCGATACTCGGCTCCAACAACAAGGCAGCCCGCCTTGAATTTTCTGGAGATCGAACATGACCACTCAACACCTCAGCGGCAAAGTCGCTCTGATTCAAGGCGGTTCTCGTGGTATCGGCGCCGCCATCGTCAAACGCCTGGCCGCCGAAGGCGCCGCTGTCGCATTCACCTACGTCAGCTCCACCGCCAAGGCCGAAGAGTTGCAGAACAGCATCACTGCCAACGGCGGCAAAGCCTTGGCGATCAAGGCCGACAGCGCCGATGAAGCCGCAATTCGCAATGCCGTCAGCGCCACCGTCGAAGCCTTTGGCCGCCTGGATATTCTGGTGAACAACGCCGGCGTCCTGGCCATCGCGCCGCTGGAAGATTTCAAACTGGAAGACTTCGACCAGACCCTGGCGATCAACGTACGCAGCGTGTTCATCGCGTCTCAGGAAGCCGCCAGGCACATGGGCGAAGGCTCACGCATCGTCAATATCGGCAGCACCAACGCCGACCGCATGCCCTTCGGCGGTGGCGGTGTGTATGCGATGAGCAAATCGGCGCTGGTCGGCCTGACCAAAGGCCTGGCCCGTGATCTCGGCCCGCGCGGCATCACCATCAACAACGTGCAACCCGGCCCGGTCGACACTGACATGAACCCGGCCCATGGCGATTTCGCCGAGAGCCTGATCCCGCTGATGGCGGTGGGCCGTTACGGCACTGCTGATGAAATCGCCGGTTTCGTCGCTTATCTGGTCGGCCCGGAAGCCGGTTACATCACCGGTGCCAGCCTGACCATCGACGGTGGTTTTGGCGCCTGATTGCGCTGAATCCCGGATACAAAAAACGCCGCACCTCTTTGCAGAGGGCGGCGTTTTTTATCGGCGCTTATTGGCTGATCAAGCCCACTCCAGCGCCGGCAAACCGCAGGCACTCGGGGTAAACGCCTTGAGCGTGCGCAGAATCCCGTCGGCATGCGCGTATTTTTCATCGGCCATGGCCGCGTCGGGAATCGCAATGGCAGTCATTCCCGCCGCTTTCGCGGCGGTGACGCCAAACGGCGAATCCTCGAACACCAGACAGTCTTCAGGCGCTACACCCAGACGCCGGGCGGCGGTGAGAAAGATGTCCGGCGCCGGTTTTGCTGCGCCAACTTCGGGGTCGTCGGCGGTGACGATGAAATCGAACAGGGCAAACCAGTCGCGGTGCAAGGTGGTTTTCTGGCCGAACGACTGCCGCGACGAACTGGTGCCCACGGCGATCGGAATGTTGTGCGCCTTGAGGTGGCGAATCAGCTCCTCCGCGCCGGGCATCGCCTGGGCCTTGGGAAAGCGTTCACGCATCAGCGGCTCGCGGATCAGCAGAAACTCTTCGGCGCTGATCGGCAGATCCAGCGCCTGCACCACGTAGTTCGCCAGGTCATTGGCGCCACGACCGATGATGTTCTGTTTAACACTCCAGTCGAAGGTCCGCCCGTAACGCTCGGCAATGAGCGAGGTGACCTCGGTGTAGATACCTTCGGTGTCCAGCAGCAAACCGTCCATGTCGAAAATCACGGCCTTGATCGGGCCAAACGTCTTCATCGGTGCATTCATCATCGGATCCGTTATCAAAAACATCCCGGGCGGCCCAGCCGGCGCCGCTACGCGGATCTGATTAATGGGTTCAGCAGCATAGCGAGGCCAGCGGACATTGAGCAACGGGCAATGTTTACGGGCGGTGGAATGACTCGCTGACATTTAGCGAAATGCCCTACAGATAACGCCTACTTTCCCGACTTCTTTCCACTTTGATCCCCCGCAAAGTCCGCGCACCTCTTTCACGTGCGCGAGTGCTTGCGAATGTTCCAAACCGATCGGCTCCTGGCCCTGAACAACAGCATCGGCCTGCTGGTGGTTGCCGCCCTGAACCCGCAACACCCGGACTTTGAAAGGCTGATCCGCGAGTTTCGCCTGTGCCTGAGCAACTACGAGGCCTGGGCCGAGCAGTTCTGGACGGGAACGGCGCTGGATATCGAGCAGGTGTTCAAGGTCGGCGACGACGTGCACCTCAGCGCTCCGGTCAAATCCCGCCAGCCGATCCAGACCTCGGTGGTCATGTGCCCCGCCAGCGGCCCGTTGACTCTGGTGCACCTGTTCGAGGCAGTGCGCTTCGTACCGATCGGCAATACCCCGGTGATGCTGGAACCGGTGATCGGCGAAGTCGACGGGGTATTGAGTTTCGGTGAACCGCTGCGCCATACCATCGGCCCGAGCGGCATTCTGGAAGTGCGCGACTGCGACCGGGGCCAGCGTTATCGCATCACCTTCTTTCCTGATGTTTCCAGCGCCCATATCCAAGCGCTGTACGCCTCCTATGAAGAGATTCTGGACGGGCTGGAGGTCTGGCTTCGTCAGGAGTGGGACGGGTTTCAGCCGCTATGGGCGGAGTTTTCCGGCGCCGGTTTGGCTGATCGTTACCAGCAGTTGCAACAGGCCGACTGGCGCGGTTTCGAGAAAGCCCTGCACGACATCTGGGATGACGTTAAACAGCTGTTTGCCCTGCTCGCCGACCTGCAGGCCAACAGCGAAAAACTCCTGCAGTACCTGAGCGATGTCGAGCTGCAAGCGCTGCTCGACGCCTCCAGCGAGGCTATCGCCAATGGCTTGCTGATCCTCAGTGACGAGCCGTTGCTGTTTATCCATCTGGCCGCGTTTAGCAGTTGGTTGAAGATGCTGCCGCCGCAGTACCTGGCGGAAGTGGTGGCAGAAGTCCGGGTCGAGTTGTTGATCAGCTTTTTGCTGATGCGCGTTTGCGGCGGCGTTGGCGTGCCCGTGCGACTGAGCAGCAAGGTGCTGAGCAAGATCAAGTCGCCCCGGGCGCGGCAATGGCTGGCCGCATCGGCCTTGCGCCTGAGCGAACTGACCTCCACTGCGGATCTGAGCAAGCATGCGGGCGCGTTGAAGCCGTTGATGGTCAATGCACGCAATGTGTCTTTGAAGCCGACACCAGCGATCCCGCTGAACATTCGTCAGACGGACGCCGTGGTGTTGACCGTGCCGAATCCGGCACCGATGGCACGGGACAAGTCCCGCGGCACGACGCGGATGGAGCGTCACGAACCTCACGACGACGCTTCAAACCAGGCGAAAAACCCCAACGGCGACAGCGCCGACTGCGCGCCTCTGACCTGCACCAACGGCTGTCCGGTGTCGATGGTTACCGGCGAAGAACTGCTGACCCTGACCGACGGCACGCTCGATGGCTTGCTGCCGTTCGAATTCACCCGGCTGTATCGCACCAGCGCGGTAGAGATCGATGTCGGGCTGGGGTTTGGCTGGAGTCACTCGCTGGCGCATCGGCTGGAGTTTGATGGCGATGCGGTGGTCTGGGTCGATCACGAGAACCGCCGCACGCGGTTTCCGTTGCCCAGTGTGGAGCGGCCGCAGATTCACAACAGCCTGTCGCGGGCGGCGATTTTTCTCGGCGATGAGCCGGAGGAACTGATCCTCGCGCTGGCCGGGGATGCGGCGCGGTTTTATCACTTTCGGGCCGGGCGGTTGGTGGCGGTCAGTGATGCGTATGGCAATCGTCTGACGGTGCATCGCGATTTTTCCGAGCGTGTGCAGCGCCTGGATAACGGGGCCGGGCGGTCGCTGCTTTTGCGCTATGACCGGGCGCATCTGGTCGCGGTTGATTACCAGGTGCTTGAGGCTGATGGCTGGCGCACCGAGCAAACGCTGGTCAGTTATTGCTACGACGCGCGTCAGCGGTTGTTGGCCGCGACCAATGCGGTCGGTGACAGCGAGCGTTACGACTACGACGATCAGCACGTCATCCTGCAGCGGCAACTGACCGGCGGCGCGAGCTTTTTCTGGGAGTGGGAACGCTCGGGCAAGGCGGCGCGCTGCGTGCGGCACTGGGCGTCGTTCGCGCAGATGGACACGCGTTACGTCTGGGCCGATGACGGCAGCGTCGCGGTGCACTACGTCGATGGCAGCGAAGAAACCTACGTCCACGACGACAGCGCACGGCTGGTGCGCAAGGTCGAGGCCGATGGCGGTGAGCACCTCAAGGCTTATGACGATCAGGGCCGGCTGATCGCCGAGCAGGATCCGCTGGGCGCGGTCACCGAATACCGCTACGACGACGTCGGACGGCTGATCGCGCTGCTTCCGCCGGACGACGAGCCAACGTCCTACGAGTACCGCAACGGTTTCCTGCACAGCCGTTCCCGCGGCGAGGCGGTGTGGACGTTTCGGCGCAACGCCGAGGGCGATGTCACCGAGGCGGTCGATCCCGACGGTCAGGTCACCCATTACTACTACGACACGCGCGGGCAGTTGCTGTCGATCCGCTATCCGGACAGCAGCCGGCACAAATTGTCGTGGAACGACCTCGGGCAACTGATCGAGGAAACCCTGCCCGACGGTGGAGTACGGCGCTTTTCCTACGACGCGCTGGGGCGACGGACGACCACTTGCGACGAGCACGGCGCGATCACCCGCCAGCAGTGGGATGCGGTTGGCCGACTAATTCAGACGACATTTCCTACAGGCGCCACTCGCGCCTACAGCTATGGCGCTTACGGCCAGGTCACTGCCGAGCGCGACGAACTCGGGCGCATCACCCGCTACGAGTATGACGACGACCTGCACCTGGTCTCGCGCAAGATCAATCCCGACGGCACGCGGGTGCAGTACCGCTACGACCATGCGCAGTTGTTGCTCACGGAAATCGAGAACGAATCCGGGGAAAAGTACCGGCTGGACTACACGCCGAGCGGATTGATCCGACAGGAAACCGGCTTCGACGGCCGGCGCACCGCTTACGCCTACGACCGCAACGGGCACCTGCTGGAAAAGACCGAGTTCGGCGATGACGGCTCGACGCTGGTCACTGCCTACGCGCGTGATGCGGCCGGGCGTCTGCTGCTCAAGACCCTGCCCGACGGGGTTCAGGTGGCTTACACCTACGACCGCCTGGGCCGTTTGACCGGGGTCGATGACGGCCAGCAACATCCGCTGGCCTTTGAATATGACCGGCAGGACCGGCTGATCACCGAGCATCAGGGCTGGGGCACCCTGCGTTACACCTACGACGCCTGCGGCCAGCTCAAGCGCCAGCGTCTGCCGGACAACAGCAAGCTCGACTATCACTACGCCAAGGGCGGCGCGCTGACCGCCATCGACCTCAATGGCACGCGGCTGACCAGTCACGTCTACCAGTCCGGTCGCGAGCAACAACGCCAACAAGGCCTGCTGCGCAGCGATTATGCCTACGACGATCAGGGACGTTTGCTGGCCCATGCTGTAGGTCATCAGCACGACTCGCTGTACCGCCGCGATTACGCCTACAGCGCCAACGGCAACCTCGAGCACATTGCCGACAGCCGTCACGGCCAGCGCACCTACGGTTACGACGCGCTCGACCGCTTGATCCGCGTGCGCCACTCGCGCGACGAACTGCCGGAATCCTTCGCCCACGAGCCGGCCGGCAACCTGCTGATGCAGGATCGTCCCGGCCCCACCCGGATCAAGGGCAACCGCCTGCTGATGCAGGGCGACCGGCATTACGACTACGACGCCTTCGGCAACCTGATCCGCGAACGCCGTGGCCGCGACCAGCAACTCGTCACCGAATACCGCTACGACTGCCAGCACCGTCTGATCGGCCTGACCCGCGCCGATGGCCAAACCGCGACCTACAAATACGACGCCTTCGGCCGGCGCATCCGCAAAACCGTCGACGGCCAGACCACCGAGTTCTTCTGGCAAGGCGACCACCTCGTCGCCGAAAGCAGCAAAACCCACCACCGCAGCTACGTCTACGAACCCGGCACCTTCCGCCCGCTGGCGCTGCTCGACGGCAAAGGCCCGAAAAAGGCCTGCCCGTTCTACTACCAACTCGACCACCTCGGCACGCCGCAGGAACTCACCGACTACAGCGGCGAAATCGTCTGGTCAGCGCAATACGACGCCTACGGCAAGGTGTCGGCGATCACCCTCGCGGGCGAGGACTACCTGGACCAGCCGCTGCGGTTTCAGGGGCAGTATTTCGATGCGGAAAGTGGCCTGCATTACAACCGGCATCGGTATTACGACCCGAGGTTGGGCAGGTATCTGACGCCGGATCCGGTGAAGTTGGCTGGAGGACTAAACCAATACCAGTACGTGCCGAATCCGACGGGTTGGGTGGATCCGTTGGGGTTGAATTCCAATTGTCCGCCGCCGAATAAGCCTGGGTGTGAAGTACCGGGTGGGATTGTTGGGGCTAAGGTTGATGAGGGTGAACCGCAGGTACCAAATCTAACTCATGGCGTAGACCCAAAAACATTGAAACGAACACATGCGCTCATGGGGAAAACCTCAACTAGACTAGTCGAGAAAATGAGGATAGAAATGGGAGATATTGGGTTTAACCGCGAGTTTCCTATAGATGTCGCTGAGCACCACGGAAACCTTTACATTTTAGATGGCCATCATAGAGCTTCGGCTGCACGACAAACCTCTACCGAAGTAACGATCCAGCTAATAACCAACATCGAAGATCACCACGGCAACCTAAACACTATTGAAGAAGTGCTAGAGCCAGCGGCTAACGTCGGTAATGACAGATTGGAGCATCGCAGAAGAAGATGAATAAAAAAGACAAAAACCTTGAAGACCTCATTAACGACTTTCTTTCTAAGGTTGATAGTGCGACGTTGCTGCTCGAGAAAAGATTTGGTACCAGAAATATCCTGAGGCTTTGGCGCAGCAATCAAATACAACGGTGCGGTAACATAACTGACAACACCCAATACGAGCTTCATGGAGTTGGATGCATCGTTCACTTCACTACAGAATCAGTGAATTTCGATTACGGTTCAAACAATAGAATCGACGGTTTTGATGTTTGGCGCCTTTACATTTATGCCAGTGACAGGCCATCCAAATATAAAAAATACTGCGACAAAAAAACAGTTGAAAAGGAGTTTAAAGAGTACATCGCATCAGGCCGAATAAAAAAAATGTCGGCATCAGATAATCTTTACATACTCATCAACCCTGATTTAACTGCCAAATAACAAAATATTTTGTCGGTTTGCTTTCGTCCGCCTTGACGATTGTTTAACAAGCTTGACCTCGAGAACAAACCAATCCGAATCAAAGGGCCTGAAGTACAGGCCCCGGATATTTAAATTCAGTGCGCCGCCACGCTCGACTTTCAAGACAACTTATTGCTCATCCTCATCCTCATCCTCTTCATACTCCTCATCCAAAGCCTCATCCGCATCATTCAACGGCACCGTCGCATCATCCATCAGCGACCCCGGATCCTCGTTCCCCGGATCATTGATAAACGGCAGACCACTCGGGCCTTTTTCTTCCTTGCCTTCGGTTTCGGGCGTCATGGCAAACCTCTACGTCTGGTGGGTTGTATAACGTTCGAAAAGCCTTACAGGCAATCGTTCCAGTGTCCGGCCGCCAGAAACGAAAAACCCGGCGCCAGGCCGGGTTTGTTTTCGAATATTCAATCAGTGATGGCGGTTTTTGTGTTTGTACTTGTTGTGCTTGTGACCACCACCGGAATGAGCTCTGCCACCGTCGTCACCCAGGTTGTTGCCCACCGCACCACCCGCTGCGCCGCCCAAACCGGCACCAATGGCCGAACCAGTGGAGCCGCCCAGGCTGTTGCCGACCACTGAGCCGCCGGCAGCGCCGAGACCACCGCCAATGGCGGCTTCGGTGCGATTGTGTTTATTCGCCCCGACCGCGCTGCCCGCCGCGCCACCGACACCTGCGCCAACCGCGGCACCGGTGCTGCCACCTAGCTGGCCACCGACCACGTTACCGAGGACACCGCCCAAACCGCCACCTACGGCGGCGCTGCCATCTCCGGCGGCCATCGCACCTTGAGCGATGAATAATCCGAAAAACAGTGCAGACAATGACAAGCGCATTTGAACCTCACAGTTCCCGAATCGGGAGGGTATGCCCATAGGGCCTATGTCAGATTGGAGACATTTTTCCAGAAAACGTTCAGCCATGAAAAAGCCCGACATCGAGCCGGGCTTTTTTTGACAAACGTTCGCTATCAGTGACGCTTGTGACCTTTGGACAGGTTAGCGCCGACGGCACCACCCGCAGCGCCACCAAGACCGGCGCCAATGGTTGCACCATTCCGGCCGCCCAGGCTGTTGCCGATCACCGAACCACCGGCCGCGCCAACACCACCACCAATGGCCGCTTTGGTGCGGCTGCCCTTGCCGGCAGCCATCGCACTGCCGGCCGCGCCTGCAACACCGGCACCAATCGCTGCGCCCGTGCTGCCGCCCATCTTCTGGCCGACCACGTTACCCAGCGCGCCACCCAGACCGCCGCCGAGTGCAGCAGTACCCTCACCGGCGACCGCACCTTGAGCAACGAGAAGCCCCAGAACCAGAGCAGGCAATGTTAGACGCATGACGAAAACCTCAAAAATAGGGAGATCAAAAGGGGCCGAGATTGAAAGCTGCCGACGCGCTGAAGTCCAGACAAATCAGCTGCCGCCGCGCACTTGGCGCCGATTGGACAGCGATTTCGCCAAAGGTTTTATCGCAGGCAAAAAAAAGCCCGCTGGGGAGACGGGCTGGAGACTTGCTTTCTAACGGATGGCTTCACCCTACGTCCGTGGACGTGAAAAGTTTGTGAAAAACACCAAACTCGGCCAAGAGTTTGTAGGAGATTTCCTTTTCATAAACAGCAGGCATAAAAAACCCCGTTCATAGACGGGGTCGTTCGGTCTCACTTTATTTTCTTGAGCGGGCCGAGACCTTTGGAAGGAATTTGGCTTTCGGCCCCTTGGGTGCCGTGGACTTGATCTTGCCGGTCTGCACCGGATCCTCGCCAAAGCCCGATTGGTACTCCGTCTGGCCGCAACGGACACAGTTGTTGAATGAAAATTCGGCTCCATCGTCTTCGATATACGGATCAGTCATAGCCTCTCCCCTTTGCGATAGATCGACACCGGCAAAGCCCTTTTGCCTGAAAAAATATCGACCTCCAAGGCTTTTGAGACTAGCCGGTCATTACCGGACTTGTGGTTCAGTTCGACCGATGCCCGACGAATGGCCTACACCTGCTCAACATCCGAACCAACCGTTGATCTCACAACGCTAAAGATTCCCGCCCACAGGCCGTTGCCCTTTTTCATACAAATGAATCTCAAGGAGAGAACATGAAAATCAACGGATTCCCGGAAATGCCGGTCGTAAAACTCACGGACGAACAAATCGCTGCCGGCAAAGCCGCCGGTGAAAAATTCAAGGAAAAGCTCGCATCAGGCGACATCACCATCACCTACCCGGACAAACCGGTTCTGACTCCCGGCGTTATCTACCACCCGAGTCAGCCGGCCGATCCGACGCCCTCCACCGGCACCCCGCCGATGGTCGCAATCGATACGCCCCTGACCTATGGCGCCCACGGGCTTGTCATCCTCAAGCCACAGGGCTGATCGAAAGCAGAAAAGCAAAAAGCCCATTCATCATCTGAATGGGCTCGCTTGAACACCGCGACTGCATCAACGCAACTTGACCGCCGTACCCGTCGCGAACACCACTACCATGCCACCCTTGCCCGCCGGCATGCTGATCTCGAAATCCAGCCCGACCACCGCATCCGCCTGCAACGCCCGCGCCCGTTCCTTGATCTCGTCCGTCGCCTGAACCCGAGCTTCTTTCAACGCACGCTCCAGCGTCTGCGAGCGCCCACCGAAAAAATCGCGCATGCCGGCAAACATGTCACGGATCACGTTGACGCCCTGCACCGACTCCGCGCTGACAATGTCCAGGTACGCGGTGATCTGTCGGCCTTCGATGGCGTGGGTGGTGGAGATGATCATGGGAACAGTCCTTTTTTCTACGGATAAAGCGGCGATTGTAATGCGCTATCGAAACCAGGCCGAACTCTTCCTGTGTGACCTGTACGTCCAATTATTCTAAAGGCAGGACGAAGGTCGAGCGTGCAGGTGCTAAAGCCCGACTCGCCCATTTGTAGCACGCCAGCCCCCAACTCGTTCTATCGCACTCTTCGTCCCTCAGTCAGCTCGTTCCCACCAATCCTGTCGTCAGCACATGTCCTTCAATGTGCAATTCATAGGGCGAAATGTCACTTTTCTAACTAGAAATTTTAAAATAGTACACATTAAAAATTAGCTAGTAAAAAGCCGCCTCAGCGGCGGCTCAGCACTTGGGAAATACTTGAGATTAGAGGTAGCGAACACTCAACTCACTCATCGTACAGTTCGTTTATTTGCAACCTCACGCAGTCAGTTTTTATAGCAATTGTGAACGAAACTGCACGGATTATATTTTCTTTAGCATCCCTCGAAGCTCTCTTCCGGAGGGTCCATCCATTACGAGATAACTAACTTTGTCTCCAACGGAAAGGTATTTCTTTCCGGTTTCCCAATCAAGATTTTCGCCTATCTCGATGGCAACATCCTGACTCCCATCATCCGGACTGATAATGGCAAATTTTTGCGTTGGACCTCCCCAAACAATGCCAATTTCCGAAAATGACTTAACAACCCCGTTGACATTCCTCTCTGACATATCGCTCTCCGTACAACTTTATGTAAAGGCGTAATTACGCCGTCACAATAGATAAGACACTCCACGGAAGGATTTGCATACTGTAAAACTTGACAGGTATTACGATTCAGCTTCGTAGAAAACAAGCCGTTCGTCGCCTCATTCACGTTTTAGAAAACTCATATCCCTAACAACATATTTGTAGTATTCAAAGGCTGGTGTTCTCCAGCGATCATGAACTTCTCTGGTACCAGATCTCCCTCACGAAAAGAAAAAAGGCTGTCTGACTAAAAATCATGTTCTTCGTTCCTTTCGCGAACTTGGTTGCAAGGTCAGTGCCCGCATACCTATACCAGTCAATTGCATATCCGAGTACGGTGCTTCGATTGACTGAATTGCAAAGCAGATTGGTAATAACAACTGGGACTCGTCCGGCAGCACCGCGGTTATTTTCCCGAGTCGACCAAGCCCGCTGCGAACAGATTCCGGGCACTACCTGGACGTGGGGCTGAACATCAAAAGCAACAGCGTGGCCGCTACTTCTTTTTTGTGGGTACAAAAACAAGCTGAGGTTCATGTGCGGCCGCGTTGGGGTGACATTCAGATTGATCACCTGCACCTGCAAGGGTGGATTCAGAGATCGCTGTCGAAGCGCCTAAAGAAAGAGACCATCCGCGATATCATCAGCAATGTGCGCCAGGTGTTCAGGCTCTACCGCATACGGAAGAAGGTCGCGCACGACCCGACTGAGGGGCTATTCGTGCGTATGCCCGATCCTGAAACACCTGATCCGTTCACCAGAGCGGAAATCAAGCAGATCCTCTAAACGCATACCAACCGAACGCAGGAACTGCTGATGGTGCAATTCATGATTTGGGCAGGCCCACGGGTTTCAGAACCCATTGCGCTGGCCTGGGAGGACGTCGACCTTAAACAGGGGACGGTGACTTTCCGCCGATCCAAAGTGCGTGGGGCCTGTCGCGTGACGAAGACACGGCGCTCTACGCGCAAGGTGCGTTTGTTGGAGCCTGCGTGGGACGCCCTTCGCAAACTGGGCGATCAACCAGCTCAAAACGGTGGGCACCATCGACGTCGTCGAGCGGGACAACAAGACAGTCCGCAGACAAAAGCTGCACTTCGTGTTCCTCAACACCAGGAGCGGCCTACCGCACGTCAGCGACTTTTTCGTGAGGGACAGGTTCTTCAGCGAACTTGAAAGCGGCCGGCGTTCGGTATCGCGGGCCAGGTCAGTGCCGGCATACCTATGCCAGTCAGTTGCTAACTACAGGCGTGGCTTCGATTGACTGGATCGCTGAGCAGATGGGGCATACGAATGGAAATATGATCCGGCAGCACTATGGGACGTGGATCAATGAGGACGGACCGGACGTGGTTGGGATGTTAAAACTGGCATTGAAGCTGTCAACGGTTTCAGTTCCACACTGAACTCGGTGATGTCCACGTTTTCGGCAAAGAGCACTACGGCCGTCAAGCCTGTCGAAGTGCTCAGCGACTAACGGCGAAAGCACATTGGCAGCCAGCGCGCACCGCTAAAAACTGTTACACCGTTAATAATGAATGCTCGATGTCTTCCACTCATGATTCGTCTTTCGGCAGCAAATGCAGTTGCAGCCTGAGCCGTTCCAGATTGCCAGCCGATAATGCGCCGCCGTAATGCAGCCCTTGTGCTAGCCGCAAAAGTTCCCGAATAACTGTGACCTCTCCGTTGCCAATACGAATACACAGTAAGCTGATAAGCGCTCCTAGGTCACTGGTGTACCCGGGAGTGACTGACAGGAGTTCAATTAGCTTATCCCCCAGCCTCTTGGCAGTCGTGATCAGGTTCGGGGAAATATCGTCATCAGGGATCGACATGACGCGGGTTCCTATTCAGTAAATGGCGTTAAATGCGCACAAAGCGCTGGTACGGCCAGTCTAGGGGGTGGTGGTTCTACGGAAAAACAAAAAGGCCCACACACCTAGGCAAGGTGTGAGAGCCTTTTGTACATAAGCGGCGTTATATGCACCCCATCAGCTCGGAAAGCGAACGTTCAAGTTCTTCGCCATTTGAGGTTCAGGCGCCGTCTTGCCCAGGACGTAAGTCACGCCATTGGACCCAGGTGCAACTGCCAATAATTTCCAGCCTTCTTGCACCGCCGTATTCGCGCTGCTCACTGAATACGCTTCTTTCAACTCAACCGCTTCATGCAACTGCATACCTACTCCTTGTAATGAACCGTGATGGCCCGGTGAGCGTAGCGCATCGGCCACGCAGGTGGTGTTCTTTCTGTTCGTTATTAGCAAGCCTCTATCGTTGCTGCAGAGCCGCGTTCCGCAAGAGACTTTCGCGGAGCCTTGCGTCGATATCAGATATCACGTCTTTCATGCTTTGATCACGGCTCCACCCCTCCGGATCAAGCTCCTCAGCAGGAAGGCCGACATATGAGCGAAGTTTTTTGGCTAGATCAGATGCCTGTAGCCCAAGCACAGCATATCCCCGGCGTCTTGCTTGAAAATATCCGACATATTCCGGAGGGTCGGAATTGTACTCACGTATTCCAGCAAGGTTTCCTTGCAACTGATCTTGTTGATCTGGCAGTCGAAGAATCGAATACATTAGATCCATTGGTAACAGCTTCCATTCAACATTAACGTCTAACGGTCGGAAATCAGGAGGCGTAACAACTGGCACGTATTCACCGCGCTCACCAGCGGGCTGGCCGTATTGGGTCCCGTCGTCCAATGCAACTTGAAAACAGCCAGTTGCAAACCGATTCAAATGAGAGACGACGATGATTCCAAGGTAAATTGTGTCCTGCTTGGCCGTTTTCCGCTTAGTCCACCACTCTTTGATTAGGACGAAAATGTTACCGAGTAGAACCCCGCTGATACCGGCGCCGGCTGAAATGATGGCTGATATTGCGCTGATTCCATGAGTCCCTCTGTGTGAATAAGCGTGTGAACGCCAATTGTAGGCGTAGCAATCAGTTAAATACGGGCGAGCATCTGTAAGCCAGAAAAAGACGCTCCAGTCCCATATCGCCATTTTCCAGACGCCAAAAACCACAAACCCCCGACTTTCTCTAGGAAAATCAGGGGTTTGCGTTTACTGAATGTGGCGGTGAAGGAGAGATTCGAACTCTCGATACAGTTTCCTGTATACACACTTTCCAGGCGTGCTCCTTAAGCCACTCGGACACTTCACCGTATCTCTTCAAACATGTTCTGTCTGTCGAGGCGCGCTAATGTAGTCGAAAGCTTTTCTGATGGCAAACTTTTTTTCAGAATTTTCATGCGGTTAAGACAAAAAGGCGTTTCGCCCCACCTTGGGCGATGGCAAACCGGCCAATCTCTGGTGACGGCCACCCTTCTATATAGAAGCAGAATGGCGTGCTACGCCGGGCGCGGCCGGAAACGGTGACCGGCGAGTCAGTCACAGCGCTTTACCTGGCCTACGGTGGTGGGTAACGTCTGCCCATCTTTCTTACAAGGAATAGCGTCATGAGTGAGTTGATTGCCTACCACCTCGAAGACGGTATCGCGACCCTGACCTTGAACAACGGCAAGGTCAATGCCATTTCCCCGGACGTGATTGCGGCGTTCAACGCGGCGCTGGATCAGGCGAAGACTGATCGTGCCATCGTGATCATTACCGGTCAGCCGGGGATTCTGTCTGGCGGCTATGACTTGAAGGTGATGACCGCCGGGCCTAAAGAAGCCGTGGCGCTGGTGACTGCGGGTTCGACACTCGCCCGTCGCCTGCTGTCCCACCCGTTTCCGGTGATCGTTGCCTGCCCAGGCCACGCCGTGGCCAAAGGTGCATTCCTGCTGCTGTCCGCCGACTACCGCATCGGTGTCGACGGCCCGTTCAGCATCGGTCTGAACGAAGTGCAAATCGGCATGACCATGCACCACGCCGGCATCGAGCTGGCGCGTGATCGTCTGCGTCGTTCGGCGTTCCACCGTTCGGTGATCAACGGCGAAATGTTTGATCCGAAAAGCGCGGTGGATGCCGGCTTCCTCGACAAGGTGGTGGCTGCCGAAGAGCTGCAAGGCGCAGCCCTGGCCGCGGCGCGTCAGTTGAAGAAGATCAACATGAACGCGCACAAGAACACCAAGCTCAAAGTGCGCAAGGCGCTGCTCGAAGCCCTCGACAACGCGATCATCCAGGATCAGGAACATCTGGGCTAAGCCCGCGCTTCCCAAGCCAAAGAAAAGCCCGACCGTCGTGTCGGGCTTTTTCTTACGCGTTCGATTGATCGAGCGTCGACTGCTCTAGCTCGGGTCTGACAATCAACTCGGAAACATGCGCTTAAACATCGCCTATCTCCGGACTCTATAGCAGCAATTGCCGAAAACAGTGCACATCCGTACACTGCGCCACCTTTTGTCCCGGTGGGCCTGAAAATGCTGTTTGTGTTTCGTATGTTATTGATGGGCCTGCACTTTATTCTGGCCGGCGTGTTGGGGGTGATCCTCGGGCTGTGCCGTCCGTTCAATCCGGACAACAGCCGACTGTGCGCCCGTCTCTACGCGCTGCCGGCCATGTGCATTCTGCGTCTGCGGGTAAAAGCCGACGTCGCCCCGTTGATGAACAAGCCTGACAGTTGCGTGATCGTTGCCAACCATCAGTCCAACTACGACCTGTTCGTGTTCGGCAACGTGGTGCCCCGGCGGACCGTATGCATCGGCAAGAAGAGCCTGAAATGGGTGCCTCTGTTCGGGCAACTGTTCTGGCTCGCGGGCAACGTGTTGATCGATCGCGGCAACGCGCACAAGGCGCGCAAGTCGATGCTCACCACCACCCACACCTTGCAGCACGAAGACACGTCGATCTGGGTATTCCCGGAAGGCACGCGCAACCTCGGTGAAGAACTGCTGCCGTTCAAGAAAGGCGCGTTCCAGATGGCGATCGCCGCCGGTGTGCCGATCGTGCCGGTGTGCGTCAGCAGCTACATCAAGCACATGCGCCTGAACCGCTGGCGCAGCGGGAAAATTCTCATACGCTCGCTGCCGGCGATTCCTACAGCCGGGCTGACCATGGATGACATGCCCATGCTCATGTCCCAGTGCCGCGAGCAGATGCGCGAATGCATCGCCGCGATGGATCAGCAGCTGCAAGCTGCGTGAAAAAAACCCGCCTTGTGCGGGTTTTCTTTTGCCGGGTGAACTGTGCAGATTTCACTGACTCTCAAGCAGCGACACAGCTAAGCTGAAGCCTTGTATTCCCTGCCATCTGCCAAGAAGAAGTGAACCACTACCATGGGTCGAGTTGTTGCTGCTGCGGTTTACAGCGCCGGTAAGAAAGTCACCAATATCACGCTTGACGAAGGCGCCGCCTGGGCCGCGAAAACCGGACATTTTGTCTGGATCGGCCTGGAAGAGCCGGACGCTCAGGAGCTGGCCAATCTGCAGCGCCAGTTCAACCTGCACGAACTGGCCATCGAAGACGCCCTGGAAAAACACAGCCGGCCGAAGCTGGAAACCTTTGGTGACGCCTTGTTTATCGTCACCTACTCGCCGATCCGCGAACATGGGATCTTGCAGTTCATCGAAACGCACATCTTCGCCGGCAAGGGCTACATCATCACCGCCCGCAACGGTCACTCGGCGTCCTACGCGCATGTCCGCCAACGCTGTGAGGCGCGGCCGCTGTTGCTGGAGCACGGCGAAGATTTCGTCCTGTATGCGCTGCTGGATTTCGTCATCGAAAACTACCAGCCGGTGGGCGAAGCGATTCATGCCGAGATCGATGAACTGGAGCGCAACGTGCTGTGCAGTGCGTTGAACGAGCATGACATCCAGAAACTCCACGGCCTGCGCCGCGACGTGTTGCGCCTGCGCCGCTATGCAGCGCCGATGGTGGAGATTGGCGAGGAGCTGCAGAAGCTGAGCTTCCCGTTCATCGACAAGAACATGCGCCCGTACTTCCGCGATGTGCAGATCCATGTCACGCGGCAGATGGAAGACCTGACCACCCTGGCCGACATCGCCAGCCAGACCATCGAAATCGGTGTGCTGCTCGAGGCGTCACGGCAGAGCGTGGTGCAACGCAAGTTTGCCGCGTGGGCGGCGATTCTGGCATTCCCGACGGCGGTAGCTGGGATTTACGGGATGAACTTCCAGAACATGCCGGAGCTGAGCTGGCACTACGGCTATTTCGCTGTGTTGGGGTTTATTACGGTGGGGTGTGTAAGTTTGTGGGCGAGTTTCAAGAGGTCGGGGTGGTTGTAGTCCTGTGGCGAGGGAGCTTGCTCCCGCTGGGGTGCGATGCGCCCCCATACAGACATCAAGTTGCCGTAAATTACGGCTGCTGCGCACCCGAGCAGGAGCAAGCGCCCTCACCACATAGGTAAATGTCAGGTCTTAAATCGCTGCAGCTTCTGGCTTGTGCGCCACAAAGCGCATCATCCACTCTGCCACCGTGGTGCCATGGTGCTCCTGCTCGAGGCTGGCCACGCCTTTCGAGTAGATCTGCGAACCCAGCGCTTCCTGGCGCAGATCCAGCAGCGCCCGCGAATAGTCGTGAATGAATTCCGGGTGCCCCTGGAAGCACAGCACCTGATCGTTGATGTGGTACGCGGCAAACGGGCAGAAATCGCTGGAAGCGATGACCGTGGCGTTTTCCGGCAGCGCAGTGACCTGATCCTGGTGGCTGATCAGCAGCGTCAGCTCTTCTCGCACCGGGCTCATCCACGGCGCCTTGGCCGCCAGTTTGTAGTTGTGGGTGCCGACGCCCCAGCCTTGGCTGGCGCGCTCGCTCTTGCCACCTAGCAGCAGCGCCAGCAATTGATGGCCGAAGCACACGCCGAGCAGCTTGTCGCCACGCTCGTAGCGGGTCAGCAGGTATTGCTTGAGGGTCTGGATCCACGGGTCGGTGCCGAACGAATCGGCCTTGCTGCCGGTGATCAGGTACGCATCGAAGGTCAGGTCGTCGCTGGGGTATTCGCCCTGCATCACGTTGTACACGGTGAACTCGGCGGCAATCGGTTGCTGCGAGAACAGGCGCTGAAACATCTGCCCGTAACCCTGATATTGATCGACCAATTCCGGACGCAGGATGTCGGTTTCCAGAATGCAGATGCGTAGCGACATAAAAAATACCTGACACGTGATGGGAATAATGAACACCCCAGAGCCTGCCTTGAAACACCCTCGCAAGGCAAGCCCCGCAGCGTTCAGCCGATCACTTAAAACAGCTCGCCTTTCGCGGCTTTCTCCAGCAGCAGCGCCGGTGGCGCAAAGCGCTCGCCGTACTGCTCGGCCAGATACTGCGCGCGTGCGACGAAGTCCTGCATGCCGTACTGATTGATGAATTGCAAGGCGCCGCCGGTCCACGGCGCAAAGCCGATGCCGAAGATCGAGCCGACGTTGGCATCCGCCGTCGAGGTGAGCACGCCCTCCTCCACGCAGCGCACGGTTTCCAGGGCCTGCACGAACAGCAGACGATCACGCACATCCTTCGGCGAAATCTGCCCGTCGGCCTTCTCGAAGCGCGTCTTCAACTCCGGCCACAGATGTTTCTGACCACCCGCCGGGTAATCGTAGAAACCACCGCCAGCGGCTTTGCCCGGGCGCTTGTATTCGTTGAGCAGCAAGTCAATCACGGCGAAGGCCGGGTGTTCTATCAGCGGTTTCCCTTCCGCTTGCAGGTCTTTGGCCGTTTGCTGACGGATATGGCTCATCAGGCTGAGGGAAACTTCGTCGGAGATCGCCAGCGGCCCGACCGGCATCCCGGCCTTGCGCGCTTCGGTCTCGATCATCGGCGCGCTCACGCCCTCGCCGAGCATGGCGATGCCTTCATTGGTGAAGGTGCCAAACACCCGCGAGGTAAAGAAGCCTCGACTGTCATTGACCACGATCGGGGTTTTCTTGATTTGCAGGACGAAGTCGAAACAGCGCGCCAGGGTTTCAGCACTGGTCTGCGCACCTTTGATGATTTCCACCAACGGCATTTTGTCCACCGGGCTGAAGAAGTGCAGACCGATGAACTTACTCTGATCGGGTACTGCGGTCGCCAGCCCGGTGATCGGCAAGGTCGAAGTGTTGGAGGCAATCACCGCGTCAGCACCGACAATCTTTTGCGCTGCCGACGAGACCTTGGCCTTGAGTTCGCGATCCTCGAACACCGCCTCGATGATCAGATCACAACCCGCCAGATCCGCATCATTTTCAGTGATGTGAATCCGCGCCAGCACCGCTTCGCGCTTTTCGGCCGTCATCTGGCCACGGGCGACTTTCTTGTCCAGCAGCGCCGCCGAATGGGCCTTGCCCTTCTCGGCCGCCGCCAGGTTGATGTCCTTGAGCACCACATCGATACCAGCCGAGGCACTGACGAAGGCGATCCCGGCGCCCATCATGCCCGCACCGAGCACACCGACCTTGCGCGTGACATATGGCGCAAAACCCTGCGGCCGCGAACTGCCGGTGTTGATCTCGTTGAGCTGGAACCAGAAGGTGCCGATCAGGTTTTTCGAGATCTGCCCGGTGGTCAGTTCGGTGAAATAGCGGGTTTCGATCAGGTGCGCAGTGTCGAAATCGACCTGTGCGCCCTCCACCGCCGCACACAGAATCTTCTCTGGCGCCGGCAGCGTGCCCTGAGTCTTGCTGCGCAGGATCGACGGCGCTATCGCCAGCATCTGCGCGACTTTCGGATTCGACGGTGTGCCGCCGGGGATCTGATAACCCTTCACGTCCCAACGCTGCACCGCACTCGGGTTGGCGACAATCCAGGCGCGCGCCTTGGCCAGCAACTCGTCACGATCCGCCGCCAGTTCATCGATCAGACCGGCCTGCAATGCCTGTTGCGGGCGCACCTTTTTGCCTTCGAGCAAGTACGGCAAGGCTTTTTCGATGCCGAGCATACGCACCATGCGCACCACCCCGCCGCCGCCCGGCAGCAGGCCCAGCGTCACTTCAGGCAGACCGAGTTGCACCATCGCATCGTCCAGCGCCACCCGGTGATGGCAGGCCAGACAGATTTCCCAGCCACCGCCAAGCGCGGCGCCGTTGATCGCCGCGACCACCGGTTTGCCGAGGGTTTCCAGGGTGCGCAACTGCCCCTTGAGGCTCAGCACCATGTCATAGAACGCTTTGGCCTCGGGTTTGCCGACCTTGATCAGCTCATTGAGGTCGCCGCCGGCAAAGAAGGTTTTCTTCGCCGAGGTGATGATCACCCCGGCGATGCTGTCTTTTTCCGCCACCAGCCGCGCAACGCAGGCGCCCATGGCATCGCGGTACACGGCGTTCATGGTGTTGGCGCTCTGGCCCGGCATGTCGATGGTCAACACGACGATGGCGTCCTGGCCTTTTTCGTAACGAATGGCTTCGCTCATAACAAGGTTTCCTTGAATTCGGGGCTCAGAGGCGTTCGATGATGGTGGCAATGCCCATGCCGCCGCCGACGCACAGCGTCGCCAGGCCGTAGCGCAGGCGCCGGGTTTCCAGTTCATCGAGCAAGGTGCCGAGGATCGCGCAACCGGTCGCGCCCAGCGGGTGGCCCATGGCGATCGAGCCGCCGTTGACGTTGACTTTGTCCGGGTCCACCGCCATGTCCTTGATGAACTTGAGCACCACCGAGGCAAATGCCTCATTGACCTCGAACAGGTCGATGTCTTCCACGCGCAAACCCGCCTTGGCCAAGGCCTTGCGGGTGGCCGGTGCCGGGCCGGTGAGCATGATGGTCGGGTCAGTGCTGGTGACCGCCGTGGCGACGATCCGGGCCCGTGGTTGCAGGCCGAGCGCACGACCCTTGGCTTCGGAGCCGATCAACATCAGCGCCGCACCGTCAACGATCCCGGAGCTGTTGCCCGGCGTATGCACGTGGTTGATCCGCTCGACGTGGCTGTAGACCCGCAGCGCGGTGGCATCAAACCCCATCTGGCCGATCATTTCGAAACTTGGCTTGAGTTTGCCGAGGCCTTCCATCGTCGACTCGGCGCGAATGAATTCGTCGTGATCGAGCAGGATGATGCCGTTCTGATCCTGCACCGGCACCAGCGACTTGTTGAACGAGCCGTCGGCCCGCGCCCGTGCGGCTTTTTGCTGCGAGTGCAGCGCGTAGGCATCGACATCCTCACGACTGAAGCCTTCAAGGGTGGCGATCAGGTCCGCACCAACGCCCTGCGGGGTGAAGTGGCTGTGCAGATTGGTTTGCGGATCCAGTGCCCAGGCGCCGCCGTCGCTGCCCATCGGCACCCGCGACATCGACTCGACGCCACCGACCACCACCAGATCCTCGAAGCCCGAGCGCACCTTCATCGCACCGAGGTTGACCGCTTCCAGACCCGAGGCGCAGAAGCGGTTGATCTGCACACCGGCCACGCTAACGTCCCAATCCGCCACCTGCACCGCAGTCTTGGCAATGTCCGAGCCCTGATCGCCAATCGGCGTGACGCAGCCGAGCACCACGTCATCGACCTGACTGGTGTCCAGCGCGGTACGGCTTTGCAGTGCGGTCAGCAATCCGGCGACCAGATTCACCGGTTTGACACTGTGCAGCGCGCCATCGGCCTTGCCTTTGCCGCGGGGCGTGCGTAACGCATCGAAAATCAAAGCTTGGGTCATGACGCCCTCGAACCTGTGCGGTGAGTGAATTTCGTAGTGTCACTGTTGTCCCGAGCGCGCATGGATTCAATGACCACAGCGCTCAATGACGTTGACGTGCACGCTCAGACGGACGGTCATCCATCCTCAGGTGAACCGGTTCAGGTCAGCGAGTTGTCTAGCAAGCGGGCGGCGAAGAAGCTGGCAATGAGCCTCATGCCGTTTTTATCGCAAACGGCAGCAAATACATATGAAATGGATCTAAGCCAAGCGTGACGCGGACTCTAAGGTAGTAAATGTACGTCAGGGTCGTCGGGTTTTGCCGGGGCCGACGTTCTTCAACAGGAAGTGCAGCGTTTGCCGTCATGGATATGCAGGCAGACATCAGGAAATAACAATAAAGGCGGTCAAGCCATGTTCAAACAACCGAAAGTTCGTCAAGCAGGACTCATTCTTTTCGCCACCACGCTGCTGTTGATTTTGCCCAATCTGACCAAGGTGATTGGCTGACTCAAGCGGCAGGCGTCCGTTATCGCCAGACAAAATGTGACTGGCCCGCTACCCGGGCCAGCGTGGCTGTGCGAACCTTTGCGCACTTCCACGACAGGGACGGCGATCATTTGAAAACGCTCATTGTGTTCTGGGCCTTGCTGCTGAGCATGCCCTTGTCTGCGGCGCAGCTCACGCTGGAGCTGGGCGCGAACAGTCGCACCTGGCAGACCGAAGAGTTGCTCAAGCATCCGCAAGCACAAACTCTGACCATCAAGAACGATGTGTCCTACAAGAAAGACATGACTTATCGCGCCGTAGCCGTGGCGGCGCTGCTCACCGGGATCAAACCGGCCGATCACCTGCAAGCGGTGGCGCTGGACGGGTTTGCCGCCGAACTGGCCGCTGCGCCGTTGCTCAACAGCAAAGGCGCGCAGGCCTGGCTGGCGATCGAGGACCCGACGCAGCCGTGGCCGCCGCTGTCCGAGGGTAAACACAGCGCCGGGCCGTTCTATCTGGTGTGGACTGACCCGCAGGCCGGCAACATCAGCCCTGAGCAATGGCCGTTCCAAGTGGCGAGCATCAAGCGCATGGCGCCGGTGGCCGAGCGCTTCCCGGCGCTGTTGCCGGATCCCAAGCTGAAAGCGGATGACCCGGTGAATCAGGGTTTTGCGCTGTTCCAGAAGAACTGCCTGGCCTGCCACCGGTTGAACGGTGCGGGGGATGCGCAGTTCGGGCCGGATCTGAATATTCCGTACAACCCGACCGAGTATTTCGGCGCGGATTTTCTCAAGCGCTACATTCGCGATCCGCAGAGTTTGCGCCAGTGGCCGCAGGCGAAGATGCCGGGGTTTTCGGCAGAGGTGTTGCCGGAGAGGGATTTGCAGTTGCTGATCGGCTATTTGCAACACATGGCTGGGCGCAAGGTTAAGCCCTGATGCAACTCCCCATGTGGGAGCGAGCCTGCTCGCGAAAGCGGAGTTTCAGACACCACATTGC